>JAQWTK010000056.1 GCA_029242705.1 Gammaproteobacteria bacterium
AGAGAAATTAACACTCTAGGTAGTAAGAGTAACCATGCCGAAATGCAAAAATTGGTAGTGGACATGAAAGATAATCTTGAGAAAATAAAAGAACAAATTCTAAATACACTTTAAACAGTTTTTAGAGTTTATTTTTATGGAAATACCTTTGATTTAAGCTATGTCAGAAAATAAAATTGGTAAATGTATCATTTTTTCAGCGCCTTCTGGAGCTGGAAAGACAACAATTGTACATTCTTTACTTAAAAAGAATCTTGGTTTAGAATTTTCAGTTTCTGCCTGTAGTAGAGAGCCTAGAGGAAAAGAAGTGGATGGAGAAGATTATCATTTCTTAGGCGTAGAAGGATTCAAAGAACATATTGAAAAAGAAGCTTTCATAGAGTGGGAAGAAGTTTATGCAAATAATTTCTACGGAACTCTAAAATCTGCAGTAGATTCTATTTGGGAGAAAGGAAATACCGTTGTTTTTGACGTAGATGTTATAGGCGGAATTAATATGAAGAAAATTTTTGGAGACAATGCACGCTCTATTTTTATTCAGCCACCAAGTATTGAAGAATTAGAAAATAGACTTCGAAAAAGAAGTACAGAAACCGAAGATAAGATACAATTAAGAATGTCAAAAGCTACTGAAGAACTTTCATGGTGGCGGTACAATGAATCGCTTTAAGGTGGGTGATAGCATTGTAAAAGTTATCGCACTAGACCCCGAGGCACCCGCCGAAGCGCCGCCTGGCGGAATCCGTGGAGCCACAGGTTACCGTTACTGGACGATTCACATCCCCAATCTCGAAGAAACTGTTAATAAAATTGAGGGCGATGGCTACAAAGTAGTGATGCCAGCAAAAACTATTCGCGAAGGCATAGCAATTGCAATAGTTGCAGACCCGGACGGCAATTGGGTCGAATTATTGGAGAACAGTTAAGTTTTAAAATGTTCTGTTTTAATAATTATAGTTGCATAAAAAAAGGATTTATAAAAATCGCTTTTTTAAACTAGGGAATTTTACTTCCAAAGGCTTCGAGCCTTAAGCTCGATATCAAAAGTTCCTCCACCCTCCTGCCCGACATGAATAATGAAGGTATCAGAATCCGGGTGACTATAACCCAACGTTGGCATACCGAAACCAGAAGCATCTTCAAACTTCACGGAATTTTCTGTGATCTCTACCAATTCAAGTTTTTGAGCAGTTTCCGTTCTAGACACAAACCCAGGATCCCACTGTTGAATATGTAAAACTAAAGAGCCGTCGACTTCTTCGATAGTAATCATCTCAAACATACTTGTAGCATCAGCTCCTGTCATGCGCACTGCCGCCATGAGTGTACTGCCTTCCGATGCTATCCAATTTTCTTCCAACTGATTAGGGCCAAGGTTTCCTGCCCAATTCCCCGTCATCCAATCGAGCTGTTCAATCGACGCAGCGGGAGCTGCAAACTAGTGCTTGCAGCACTTATTAAAGACATTAAAGTTAAAATTTTTACTAATTGCTTCATTATCTAATCCTTTTTAAAATACTTTTTACTCTGTAATTTTTTCTAGCCAAGCATCTAGCGATTCCCAGTTCATGCGAAACATATGGGGGGCACTATCAAGAATAGCTGCGTCCAAATCGACTCCCGCTTCGGTAAGCGCATTTACTGTTTCATCAAAACGGTCCGCCCAACCAAGCTGGTCCTCACCACCGATTCTCAAATACACAGGAAAACCAGATAGCGGCCTATTATCAACCACTGATGTCGCCAATGCTGGCACGGCAGCAACGCCAAGGTATTTTTCTGGATCTCGGCGTGCAATTTCTAAAGCAGACATGCCACCATTAGAAATACCTGCTAATAAAACCTGATCGTTCGAGATTTCGGCTCGTTTTTGCAACTCTGCGATTAGTTGTTCAACTTTGTTATTGTTATCTACTCCTCGAAATGCTCTATTATTTGGCGATACCGGAACCGCGACTATCCACCCCCTCTCTGCAAAGCCACCACCAAGCCAAATTGAAGTATCACGAGAAATAGAAGCATTACCCGGGCCCCCGCCCATCAAAATAACAAGTGGCGCTGGTTCATCTAACGATTCTGCGGGTTTGACCATGAACACACCAAGCCGAGAACCGTCTTCAAGAGTAATGCGCTCCTGTGCTAAAGATATCGAAGACATTATTAAGATCGCGATTGAAAGAAACCAGTTTCTTTTCATGTATGCCATTTCCCCGATCGATTTAGAATTTATCTAGGTTATTCGCGCTTCTTGTAAGTAGCTGCAAAGCGATCATATAAACGTCGCATGCCACCTAACCACCGGTCATAATCATCTGTCTTTCTTCGCATATAGGTTAGCACTTCGGGGTGCGGTAATACCAGAAATCGTTCATCCGCAAGCGCTTCAATGACGGTGTTAGTAAGTTCGTCTGGCTCTAACATCCCATCTAGACCTGCTACCCCACCGTCTCCACCGGCAGTCATTGCCGTTCTGACCGCTTGCGGACAAAGTACTGAGACATTAATACCTCGATTACCATAGGTAATCGATAACCATTCGGCGAACCCAATAGCGGCATGTTTCGTAACTGAATATGGTGCTGAGCCGACCTGACTAAGTAGTCCCGCTGCTGAAGAGGTATTTAATAAGTAGCCTTCACCTCGCTCTAACATGCTAGGTAAAACAGCTCTAGCTGCAAAAATATGCGACATTACATTGATATCCCAAATATTCTTCCAGCTGTCATTCGAGACTCCCTCTCCGCCAGCAGTAAAAATTCCAGCATTTGAGCAAAACAAATCGATATGACCAAATCGCTCTATGGATTCTGCTACTAGATTTTTTATTGCATCTTCGCTAGCAACATTACATCGAACAGCTAGGACTTCTGTATTAGTTTCAATCCTGTCTCTCGTAGATTCAATTCCTTCCGAATCAATATCGGCAACTACAACACCAGCTGCTCCCTCTGCAGCGAACCGTTCACTTAAAGATTTGCCGATTCCGCTAGCACCGCCTGTAACAACAACTACTTTGTCTTTTATTATCATAGATAAAATCCTTACAGAGTTAACCCGAAACAGTTTTAGTTAAGCGCTCATTAATTATCTCTTCCGCTTCGCTGACAATCCTAGAAATTAACTCCTGACAAGTCGGGATATCGTCAATCAAACCTACAATCATTCCAGCAGACCAGATACCCTGGTCGAGATCGCCCGTGTCAAAAAGCTCCCTACCTTTTGCTCCCTGAACCAATTGTTGAATATCTTCAAATTTAGTTTGTCCAGGCTCCGATTCGATATTAATTACTTGTTCTGCAATACTATTTCTAAATACGCGCGCTGTATTACTTAAAGTACGGTAAATCAGAGAGGTATCTAACTCAGAAGCATCTACCATTTTTTGCTTAACTTTTTCATGGATAGGAGCTTCTTTAGTTACCATAAATCTTGTTCCCATATTAATGCCATCTGCTCCCATTGCTAAGGCGGCAGCAAGTCCCTTGCCATCTCCAAAACCTCCAGATGCTAAAAAAGGGATTTTTAAACGCCGCGCGGCAAGTGGTAGGAGTATTAAATTGGTAACATCATCTTCACCGGGATGTCCTGCGCATTCAAAACCATCAACACTCACCATGTCGCAACCAATATTCTCTGCTTTCAAGGAATGTCTAATGGAAGTGCACTTGTGGATTACCTTAATTCCCGCACCTTTAAACAATGGTAAAAAAGGCTCAGGATTTCTACCGGCGGTTTCTACAATTTTTATACCTGAATCTACAATAGTCCGAGCATAATCTTCATAGGGGATAGGCTTGATGGTTGGAAGAATAGTAAGATTGACGGCAAAAGGTTTATCAGTCATGCCACGGCATCGCTCGATCTCCTTAGCCAAATCTTCAGGCGTGGGTTGGGTAAGCCCTGTAATAATTCCGAGCCCGCCAGCATTAGAAACTGCCGCCGCCATCTCAGCGATACCGACCCATTGCATGCCTCCCTGCACAATCGGGTGCTCTATCCCTAATAATTCAGTAACTCTTGTGCGCATTTGATTTTAATCTCCACGTTATTCTATTCCCAGAAAGAAAGTATGGGTTTTAATTAATCTAATATGTATACCTACGGAAGAACCCAGTAATTTTGCCAACAACCCTCAGTTTATCATCCGCTTAAAAGCGTCCTAAATACCTAGAAAACACAACAATTTGTCGCAATTTTTGTAATTTAATATGGTATAGTTCTCACCGAAATTTTTAGCCAGCTTGATTTAACCTGGCTTATAGGCTCAACTATATCGAACTTTAGAAATTATAGAATCTTTTAATTCGTCAGATCACAAATACCTGATTTGATGACAAGCTTGTAAATTTATTCGGAGACAAAAATGGTACGTAATTTATTAGTTTGCAGTATAGCAACCGCCACTGCAGCAGTTGCCGGAACTACTTCCGGACAATCTCAAAATAGCCAACAAGCTATAGAAGAAATAGAAGTGTTTGCAAATAATCGTCGCTCAGAAAATCTGTCCGAATTAAATGCTGCTTTCAGTGTGATTGGCGAAGAAGAGTTAGATTTAATTTCGCATTCTCATTATCAAGAGGCTCTATCGAGAGTCCCAGGCTTTAGCGGTAACAGAAATAATGGCCAGGAGAGCTTGATGGCTCTCCGATCTCCTGTTCTTACTGGATCCGGAGCATGCGGAGCTTTTCTAATAGCAGAAAATGGTATACCGGTTCGCTCAGCTGGCTTTTGTAATGTTAACGAAATGTTCGATACCCATTCCGAATATGCTCAAAGTATAGAGGTTATCCGAGGCCCCGCAAGCGCATCTTGGGGTTCAAATGCGTTACATGGGCTAGTTAATGTCCGCCTACCGAACGCCGGTGAAGTCGGTGAACTCTCTCTTGAAAGAGGTCCGCAAGGCTCCTATAGAACAAAAGCCGCCTTTGGTTCTGACAATGGCAATTTTAAGCAGTCTTTATATTTGACTGGTATCAACGAAGAAGGCTACCGCGATGATAGTGGAGTTGACCAACAGAAAGCGTCATGGCTTTACGAGTACACCCTCGGAAACGGCGTAAAAATGGAAGGCGGCTTTACATACAATAATTTAAACCAAGAAACCGCTGGTTATGTCGCTGGGGCCAAAGCATACGAAGACAGCGATAAAAGAGATACTAACCCTAACCCTGAAGCTTATCGCGACAGTCAGAGCACCCGCGCTTGGACAAGATTCACCATGGAGTCGGGCGATTGGGAAATTACCGCAACACCTTATTTTCGTGAAGTGAATATGAACTTTGTTCAGCACTATCTGCCTGGACAGCCTATCGAAGACAACGAGCATCGAAGCATTGGAATTCAACTATCGGCGTTTCGTGAATTAAATAACGGTTCTAGTTTCTCTTGGGGGGTAGATGCCGAAAGCACCGACGGAAGCTATAAGGAAAATCAACCAGAAGCAACAACAGGCTCATTATTTGTTAGAAGGACAATTCCTCAAGGAATGCACTATGACTACGAAGTCGAAGCCAGTCAGTTTGCAGTTTTTGCCAATTATGATACGGCTCTTACTGACCGTCTTGACCTTTCCATCGGAGCAAGACTTGAACGAATAGATTACGAGTACGACAACCTAATGCTGGATGGTCGTACTGACGCAAATGGCGTTGCGTGCGGTTTTGGTGGGTGCCGATTTAGCAGACCAGCGGATCGCGATGATGATTTCAGTGATGTTTCTCCAAAACTTGGTTTGAGTTATGAGTTGAATGAAAATCATGATCTTTTCGTGAGAGTCCAACGCGGTATTCGTGCTCCACAGACGACAGAACTTTACAGATTGCAAGGAAGCCAAAACGTTGCCGACCTTGATTCTGTGGAACTTGACAGTTATGAGGTCGCCTTGCAAGGAGGTGGCAGTAACTGGAATTATTCTGCAGCTTTATATTGGATGGACAAGGAAAATGAGGTCCTAAAAGACAGTGATCGAATAAACTTGAATGGAAGTCATACCAAGCATCAGGGTTTTGAATTAGCTCTTGGGTATGATCTAACAAATACTCTCTCATTCAATGGTGTATTTAATCTAGCGGACCACACTTACGAGAACGATCTCGTATCTGGAGGGCAAAACATCAATGGAAATGAGATTGATACTGCTCCAGATCAATTTGGCAACCTCCGCCTTACATACAGACCAAGTGATAAATTACTAGCGGAACTCGAGTTGGTCCATATGGGCGAGTACTATACTAACCCAGAGAATACGGCTTCTTATGACGGCCATGACCTGCTAAATCTCCGAATACAGTACGATGTAAGTGAAGATTTTATGGTTTACCTCAACGTACTAAACCTAGCAGACGAAGAATATGCAGAACGAGCCGATTGGAGTGGATGGGTTAAAGACAGATACTTTCCAGGCGAACCAATTCGCGCCTTCATCGGTTTTACATGGAAATACCGATAGTAACGATAAATTGACTCTGGTAAAAATGCCGACTTAAGTTGGCATTTTTGCTTCTACTTAAAATAATTAAAAGTGCCCGTAAAAAACAACTTGTCAAATTTCAAGACTCTTAAAGAGTTTTTTGCTAATCATCAGGCAAAGATTCCTGACCGAATCTATAATTCAGAACTCGAGGTCTATAACTCTGTAAAAGACGAAGACTCGCTAAGAAATGCTGCAGTGCTTATTCCAATAACACGGGATACAAACGATATTAACAGTCATGTTATTTTAACCGTAAGATCACCAAATCTAAAAAGCCATGCTGGACAGATTAGCTTACCTGGAGGAACGAGAGAAGACTTAGACGCGGATGACATTGCCACAGCTCTCAGAGAGAGCGAAGAAGAAATAGGTTTAAGTCCCAGCGCAGTAGAAATTATAGGAAGACTTGGAAGTTTAGCTTTACCCTCGGGGTTTTTAGTAAAACCCATAGTAGGAGTAGTCGATCAGGGTTTAATTTATAACCCTCAGCAAGAGGAAGTTGCCGATATTTTTCAAGTACCACTTGATTTAATTCTAGATATCTCTGCTTACAAAAATTCGCAAGTTGAATTTGCAGGAGTCAACAGGACCATTCTAGAATTACAGTATGAAAATTATCGTATTTGGGGAGCGACAGCAGCCATTTTATACCACTTAGCGTTTGAGATTTTTAAAAGCCGAAATTAGTCTTCGGATAAAAAAGCTCTAAGCGATAATTCATATTCGCAATTTCAAGAAAATATTTTTATGGGATTGCCCAGACGGGAAATTCACCTAAAACATCGAAAGTTAGGTGCCCCAGTGTATAAACGAAAAAGGTCAACAAAAAGACCGAGAGTACATCCAACCATACTCCCGCAATAACCATCTTCATTATAGGTATCCTGCCAGTGCCATAAACGATCGCGTTTGCTGGGGTTGATACGGGCAACATAAATGCACACGAAGCAGCTAATGTCGTTGGAATTAACAGCAATAATGGATGAGCACCAATAGCCTGAGAAAGGCTTGCCATAATCGGCACCGCTAATGTGATAGTCGCAGTATTCGAAGCTACCTCAGTCAACCCAGTGATAAAAGCAACCGTACTCATCACAATTACGAGTTGCTCGGCATTACCCAAAAGAGTCGCTAATTGAATAGCGATGTAATCGGAAAGCCCTGAAATCCCAAAACCCTTAGCAATAGCTAATCCACCACCGAATAGCAAAAGAATACCCCAGGGGACTCGCTTAGCATCTTCCCAGTCCATTAATCTACCACCAATTTCTTTTCCTGCTGGAATCATAAATAATGTCAGGGCAATAGCGACCGAAACACTACCATCATCGATCATAAACCCCACAGGGGAAGATCCCAAAGAAGTAAGAATGTTATCTAAAAAATAACTCCAGCCAAAAAGATCTACTTCTGGACCGAATAATCTTTCCTTACGCGTCATTAATAACACGGCGAAAGAAATAAAAACCACTGTCACGCGCTTCTCTTCAACAGACATGATGCCTAACTTTTTAATTTCATTGCGAATAAAATCTTTACCACTAAAAGGCGTACTCGCGGGCAAAGGGAATACTACTCGAGTAAGCAAGGCCCAAGCGATCAGCATGTAGATAAAACTCATCGGTAATGCAAACAGCATCCAAGTAGCGAATGTTATATCAGGGGCTTCTGGAAATAATTGAGTCATCTGAGTAATCAGTATGCCGTTAGGGGGAGTGCCTATTAAAGTCGCAAACCCTCCAATTGAAGCACCATAAGCGATACCTAATAATAACGTTAGTGAAAAATTTTCCGCCTTTGGATCGACTACTCCGCCTTCATTAAGAATATTTTTATTCAGCTCCTCATAAAGTAAAACTAGGGAAAGCCCCATTGGCATCATCATCAAAGCAGTAGCCGTGTTGGACAACCACATGGAAAGAAAACCAGTCGCAATCATGAAACCCAGCACTAAACGATGAGGCTGCCCACCAATGATTCGTAGAATGTTTAAAGCAATTCGCTTATGTAAATTCCACTTTTCTACAGCCACGGCAAGGATAAAACCACCCATAAAGAGTAAAATAATCCAATCCATATACTGGTTCGCGACATTAGGGAAAATAATATCGAAATCACTTGCGCTGTAGCCTTCTGTAAAGGTCGCAGACTCTAGGTTAATACGATTCCCCGCTGGTAGCTCCCGACCCCGCATTATCCCCATCAGTGGAAACAAAATAATAGGCAATAATGCCGTCGCAGAAAGCGGAATCGCTTCAGTAATCCACCAAATTGCCATCAGTAAAATAATAGCGGCCATACGGGTAACCAAGGGGTTTGAAGGATCTAGATCAACAAACAACAGCATAAGAATAAAAACTGTTGGGCCTATTAATAAACCAATTCTGCTTCGCAAAGGAACTACGATTGGCTCAGGTGAAATGGAATCCGTATTAGAAGTCATAGATCGTCTTTTTGATTATCAAATGCAATTGAAACTTTCAGAAAATCTCTTCCAAGAAATTAGCAAGAGTCTGATAAGTTCTCGTTTCAGCAACTTTCTTATACATAGCACCAAAATCTGGATTGTTTGCAGCCGGATTAGTAAACGCATGCATAGTGTTCCCATAGACATGTACTTGCCAGTCTACTCCAGCTTGATTCATTTCTGATTCAAACGCCAACACTTGCTCTGGCGGTACCATAGGATCATCATGCCCATGCAGACATAAGACCTTGGCTTTAATTTCTTCATTAACAACTTCACCGGGCGAAAATATACCATGGATACTTATTACTCCCAGTATATCTGCTCCAGATCTCGCGAGTTCAAGCACACACATGCCACCAAAGCAGTAACCCATAGCGGCAACTTTGGTCGCATCAACTTGTGGGATATTGCGGCCCGCTACTAGGGCTGCACCCACTCGTTTTCTTAACAAGTTCCGATCTGACGCCAGAGGATTCATTAATGAAGAGTTTAAATCTGTATCCCCATCGGTTCCGAAAATACCTTTTCCATACATGTCTAGAGCAAATCCCACATACCCCATATTCGCGATTCGTTCAGCAGCCTTACACGCAAAATCTCTGCGACCGCTCCAATCGTGTGCAACTAACACCAATGGTTTTTGAGTATCGGTTTCTTCATAAGCAATGTAGGCCTCAAGCATTTCGCTTCCATCGCTATAATCAAGATGTTGAGTAATCATTTTCTAGCCTATTATGTTTTCTGTAAACTAAAGGGAAATTTATTTTGATCAAAGCGCTTCCATTATCGCTTCCGCACTACTGACTTTAATTTCTCCTGGCGCTTCAATTGCTAAATGAGTGACAGTGCCATCATCAACTATCATTCCGAAACGCTTGGCACGGATCCCCATACCAAACCCAGTGGCATCCATCTCTAATCCCATAGCTTTTGTGAATTCTCCATTACCATCGGCTAGCATAAGAAGTTCTTCCGCATTTTGAGCTTGACCCCAAGCACCCATAACAAATGCATCATTGACGGCCATACAAACAATTTCATCAACACCTTTAGATTTGATTTCGTCAGCTTTGACGACGAATCCCGGCAAATGAGTCACGGAACAACCGGGGGTAAAAGCACCCGGAACAGCAAAAAAGACCACTTTCTTTCCATTGAAAACCGCCTCACTATTGATTTCTTTGGGGCCTTCATGAGTCATTTTTTTAAAATTAACTAAAGGTACTTTATCTCCGACCTGGATTGTCATGCTTATTCTCCCAACTTTTTACTCATACAATTGATAATGGATAATAATAACAAATTCGTCTAAACAAGCTAAGTGCCTTTATTCAAACTTGAAAAGTCTTAACACCCTCTTTAAGGTTAACTAATTGGCAAGCTAACAGCATTTTTATATAAGTATTAATCAAAATAGCCCAGCCCTATTCCCCGGCCCTAAGCACGCTATTTATCCAGTTTTTATGTATTGAAACTCGCTCATAAATAGCAATAGAGCCATACCTACCTTGTGTTTCTTCAGAATATTCGCTCCCTTCAATCTCTCCTATCGCGATACCTGCTACTCGAAGCCCATCCTCTGCATTTATTAGTGAAGGACCACCGCTGTCACCCAAACCCAAAGTTCCCTCTAGAGGAAGTGCAGCATCATCTGTTGCGCGCGGATCATCAAAGAAAGAAAGCAACCGTTGATCAGCCGCAATAATTCGATTATGTGCCCGACGTTTTTCCCCGTCGTCATACTGGCGACCAGTAGTTCCGAGGCCAAAATAACCCCAACCTATTAACGTAATAATCTCACCAAGCTCACTTACCGATTCGTTGATCGGAATCGGTTGGGGCACTACTACCTCTTCCTTGAAACGAATAAGTGCGAGGTCAACCTCTGGCCGTAACTGAGACAAATAATCGGGATGAGTTATAACCAAATTAATTACTTGAAGACGATTTGAAATTTCAACCTTAAATTCTTTACCGTTGGCAATAGTCTCTCCTAAACTAGTTTCATCAACACAATGCGCTGCAGTAAGCGCCCATCTGGAATGTATCAGGGTCGCCGCGCACACGCGTCTAGAATCTTGCCTCTCTAGGTAGAATACCTGAGGAAATTCGTTGGAGCCGAGTAAATAACTTCCAGGGGCAACATCATGTCGAATGATTATCCCATGACTACTCCAAGCAAATAGCCAAATGGTGGTTAATACTATAGCCCCAATTTTTCTCACTATTCTTATCTAACTTCGCGTCCGAAATGGGTTCTGCGTAACAGCCTTAGGTTTGGCCGGTATTTAGATTTTTTTGAAATCTGGAAAATCCTTATTAGGCGATGAGCCACCAATAAAATAGTTACGACAATAAAGGCTAAAATGCAGGCAGCAATCCATTGTTCCACTGTCCATTGAGCTACGTCTATCATTTCTGTCAGCACGGATGAATTACTCACATTAGTGTGGAGGACTTTTATTATGCGCCAAAATTGAGCTCTTTGACTAGGGACTTATGTATTATTGGCGAGATCAGCAACTAACTTCTCGATATTTTTTATACGCTCCCATGGATCATTGATTTCGAGAAGCTTTTGCTTTTGATTTACATCTATTGGAATCAGTTCGCTAAGTCTCCAGCCCAGATCCCAAAGATTATCATAATCTATAATAAGGTTTTTCTTTTCTACTAAGGGGTGGCTCTCCAAATTATGGAGCAAGTCAGACAAACCGATGAATTGATCTTCTAACGGAATATTTTCATTTCCAACAAATTCAATTTCACTAAATTCAACCTCAGCATGAAGAACGTCATTGTCCGCTTTCCAGCAATTAGAGACAAAAAATTTTTCAGCTCCCTCCACCGTAATTCCTAATAGTCCGTTTTCTAGCTGATCCCAGTCAACGATTCTAGAATAAGTCCCTGCGCTATAAATTTTTTGCTCTGAATTTTCTTGGAATGTCTCTTCCCCTGTTTTGAGCAAACAAATCCCAAAGCCTGAATCTGTTCGTAAACAATCCCTAATAAGATCTATATATCGCTTTTCAAAAATCTGAAGATCAAACCTACCTCGCGGAAACATAACGATCCTCAACGGAAATAATGGTATCTCTCGTTTTTCAGTCATATCTATAATAAGCTCTAAGGATAATTGCCCATGTGGTTTTAAGCTTTAGTTTGAGATAAAAATATTTTAATCCAAAGCTCTTAATACTTTATCATGGATGCCTTCAAACCCTCCGTTACTCATGATGACCACATTATCTCCCGGAAGGCATAGTTCTTTTAAGTGGGAGACGATTTCATCGACGGAATCGAAAATAAAAGACGCTCCGTCGCTAGCAGAAACTAACGCTTCTAAATCTAACTTCGCATCTTTAGGTCGATACCAAAGTACTACGTCAGCAGCATAGCAAGAATCACTGAGTTCTTTTTGATGAATTCCTAATTTCATAGTAGCTGAACGAGGTTCTATAACCGCTATGAGCCTTGCTGGTCCAGAGTCTGATTGCAACCGCGCCGCTATTCCGTTTAGGGTCATTTTTATAGCCGTGGGGTGATGGGCGAAGTCGTCATAAATTTTTATGCCTTTTACTTCACCACGCAATTCCATGCGACGCTTTACACCGCTATATTTAGATAGCGCAGCTATTGCGGTTGGCACATCTACACCAACATGATGAGCAGCTACCAAGGCAGCCAACGCATTCTTTACATTATGTAGCCCAGTTTGTGACCAGCAAAGGCTATAACTATTAGTTACTTCCTCTCCGTTACGCTTTTTTTCATATTTAACTAGTTGAAATTCACTGCCGTGATCATTGCTAAGTTCTACATTCCAAAATATACCTGCGTTTTCAGCATATTGCTGGCAATTTTTCGCAGGGACATTAATCTCAAATTGTTGCCGAGGAGTCCAGCAGCCCATGCCTAAAACCTTCTCAATAGCGGCATCATTATAGGGGAAGATAATCAAACCATTTCCCGGAACTGTTCGAATCAGGTGATGAAATTGCTTTTCGATCGCTTCAAGATTTTCAAATATATCTGCGTGATCAAACTCGAGATTATTTAAAACTAAGGTTCTTGAAGAATAGTGAATAAATTTTGATCGTTTATCGAAAAAAGCACTATCGTATTCGTCAGCTTCTACAACAAAGAAATCGGAATCCCCTAAATTAGCAGACTGGGAGAAATTGTTAGTCACGCCTCCAATCAAATAGCCTGGCTTCAGTCCTGCGTACTCCAAAATCCACGCAAGCATAGCACTAGTTGTAGTTTTTCCATGTGTACCCGCGACTCCTAGCACCCACCTATCACGCAATACATATTGGGCTAACCATTGCGGGCCGGAAGTATAACTAAGCCCCTCACTTAAAACATATTCAACAGCAGGATTACCCCTAGAAAGGGCATTACCGATAATTACTAGGTCAGGAGGCGGTTGCAAATGGTCGGGCTTAAAGCCTTCGCACAAATCTATACCTTGCTCCTGCAAATGCGTACTCATTGGTGGATAAACTTTTTCATCACTGCCACTGACATGCAAACCCATCTGCTTAGCCAGTACAGCTAAGCTGCCCATAAATGTTCCACAAATTCCTAGAATATGGATATGCATTATTTCTGGTACTCTATACCTAATTTTTAAGAGAAATGCGTTTATTCTCTATATTTTGGTTAGAATCGTCACTCTAAACAATCTTTTTTATTATGACATTGCAATCGACCAGTTTCTGGGATTTCTCAAGCCAATTGTATGACAGAGATGGGATATCCCAAATCTGTTTGCAATTACAGACCGAATTTGGACTTGATGTAAACCTTTTACTATTTTGTTACTGGGCGGCTAATTTTGATAAAATGCCAAGCGAACCTGAGTGGAATAAAATTTTAGAGTTCTCAAAAGCTTGGAAAAATAATATTATCCAACCTCTGCGAAATGCTCGCAACTCATTAAAATCAGAATTCGTAAGCCACAGTGATGATCCTAAGTATACTGTGCTTAGAGAACGTATAAAACTTGATGAACTAGCGGCCGAGAAATTACAGCAAGAATTTATACAGTCCTGTACCACCATCGCGGAAAGTCAAGACTCACAGCATTTTTCGACAGCCAAGGCTCTAAGCAACGTATCTTATTTATTTTCTAAGCTAGGCATTAAAATTACTGAAGAAATTATAAAAAAACTAGAAACCATTTCAGCGAAGATCATTTAATTAAAGATAAAATTTAAGAAAATCATCTCTAATTAGCAGCCGCGATATCAATCACCACATCCCAATTAAAACGCACAAATCGATGTAGCTCGCTAATCAGTATCCTTTCCTGATCACTGTGGGCTCCAAACCCCAACGCAGCATCTTCACGATCAATAGCTGGACCTATCCCATAGCATTGAATTCCTCTATTGCGAAGGTATGCCATATCCGTCGCACCCGTGCTCATAGTTGGTAATGTAATTACACCATAATGTTCATTTATTCCTTGTTCTATCGCGGCAAAAGCCTCTGTGTCTAAGCTCGCCTGACCAGGGGGCCTGGTATCTCGGCTTCCTAGACTTACTTCTACAGCTTCATCATCGACAACACTTCTAATCTCTTCAAGAAATTCACTAATATTTTCATCTGGTAATGCACGAAAATCGACACTTGCGCGCGATTCAGAAGGGATAACATTAATCCGATAACCTGCATCAAAAATATTTGGAGATAGTGAGCTCGTTAACATCGAAGCATGTCTCGGCTCATTAGCCAAAAAGTATTCAACAGATTCGTTAACCCGACCTGAATCCAAGACATTTAAATAACGCTCTGCATCATCCGATGGAGAAATCGAAGCCAAGCGCTCAAAGTAAGCCGCGGTAGTTTCGTTTAAGCGGATCGGAGTCCGCCATTCCGCTATCGACGCTATCGCTTTTGCAAGGCGCACAACAGAATTCGTCTGAAGAGGGACAGAGCCATGACCTGCAACACCGGTTGCCACAACATCAACCCGATAAGGTATTTTCTCAACAGTTTGAACAGCCGCGTATTGTACTTCTCTATTGACGCGCGCTACTGACCCCCCTTCTGCCAAGCAAAACTCCGCAGCTATCTTATCCAAATGGTTATTCACTAAAAAATCAATGCCGAATTCTACCGACCCTTCTTCACCTGACTCGGCAAGAAAAATTACATCTCGATCAAGGGCCACGTCCTGTCGCTTAAGCTCCAACATAACCATAAGCGCTGCAGCCAAATTGTCCTTATCATCGACGGCACCTCGTCCGTAGACGTAACCATCATCAACAGTTGCGCTAAATGGCGGAAACGTCCATTTTTCTGGATCCACATTTACCACATCCGTGTGGGCCATTATCAATAATGGCTCTTTACTGCCGTTGCCCTCTAACCGCGCAATGACATTAGGCCGCTCAGGGTTGTTATACAGCAATTCCACGGGGATATTTTCAGATTCAAGCACTTCTTTTAAATATTCCGCAGCTGGCAATTCTCTACCAGGCGGATCACTGGTATCGAACCGCAAAAGAGCTCGAAAATGTTCTAGCGTTTCATCCTCTATAGCATCCCAATTTATTTCTTCTTCCTGAGCGCCAGAAGAAATGCTTACAAAGAATAGTATTACGGAAATATATTTAGATATTCTCATTTCTCTCAACTCCAAAATAGGATCTTCTCTACCCTCTATAATATAAACCAGAGCCCAATACTATTAGATAGAGTGCGGGGTAGATGCACCAACACTTTAAAAGCAAACAGGATCGTACCACTGTTATTGGCAGCTAGGTTTTAATCCTCTCTAACATACTTTACCAGTTGTCTCGGGCCCACTTCGGCCCCGTAAATATTGCCGTACCTATCAGCAGCAACTCCCTCCGCCGCACTGGTCCCACCAGGATTCCGGTCAGGATCTGGGATAAATGAAAAAACATGACCGGTGATGGCACTTCCCACTCTGATTCCCCTTCGCCAGCCTGGGTTAGAAGTCGCACTTGATTCAGAGTCCGCAGCATACAAGACATCATTTGCATCAATATAGATGCCGCTTAATCGCCCAAATTGATACCACTCATCAATAAACGTACCGTCTTGTTCAAATATTTGAATTCGAACATTACCCCGGTCTGCGACAAATAATCGGCCCTGCGAATCAAATGCAAGGCTGTGTGGCGTTCTAAATTTACCAGGTTCAGTTCCGATAGAGCCCCACGACTCCAAAAATCTGCCATGTCGATCAAATTTGGCAATCCGGGCAACAGTAGAAAGATCTGCATTTGCACCTTGTCCACCATGACCATCTCCCACATAGATGCTGCCATCAGGTCCTGTGACTACGTCATTTGGCGAATTTAATAAAGGCCCAGTGCCGTCTCCCGCAACGCCAGGTGCGCCTAATGTCAGCAATAACTCGCCCTCTGGGCTAAATTTGTAAACCACATGCCCTTTCCCTGCAGCATTTGGATTTTCGGATAGTTCGGCTGGAGTCGCGGCTCGCGCATCAGTTACCCAAACATTCCCATGTCGATCCACGTGGATTCCATGTGGCCAAATAATCATTCCGGCACCAAAGGAAGTTATTATGTCTCCGTCCTTATCATATTTAATGACGGAATCAACATCAGAGGTAGCGCAGCTATTTGTGCCACAGCGCTCAGCCACCCATATAGATTCTCCATCGATATCTATATCAACGGCACTAGTAGATCCCCAAGACCTATCGCCAGGCAAATCAAAATAGCCATTTATCGTGCGGTAGGGGTTTGGGTGCTCATTTGTCGGATTAGTAACCTTTTGTCCATAAACATTGCCAATCAGAAGAAAGGCAGCGATCAAAAATCCAAAATTTACTTTTTTGAGTATAGCTCTACTCGAAAACATGGCAGGCTCCTTACACAATTTATATAAAAAAATTCAAGAGCCTCACAGAATAAAAGCGAAAATACTTTATGTCTATAGAATCAAAAAGACGTGACTAATTGTTGCAATCCTATTCGATGCTCAGTTATTTATTATTACTCTACAAGATTTTCACTACGTGACCCTTGCCAGCGCTTAACCAGACTAGAGTCAATTTTAAACAAATCTAAAACGCGACCTACGTGATGGTTAACCAAATCATCAATCGATTGGGGCTTAATGTAGTGCGCTGGCATAGGCGGTGCAATGATTGCGCCTATTTGGCTCGCCTTATAAAGCAATTCGCAATGGCCAGTATGCAAAGGCGTCTCTCTAGGTACAAGTACCAAGCGACGGCATTCTTTTAAAGTAACATCTGCGGCTCGCACAATCAGCGAATCGGCATAAGAATTTGCAATCGCTGACAAGGTTTTTATAGCACACGGCGCAACTACCATGCCTGCCGTTTGAAATGAGCCACTTGCAATGTTGGCCGCGATATCTTTATTAGAGTGCACGTGATCTGCAAGCTTTTTGACATCATTAGCCGACCAATCGGTTTCCAAACTAATATTCATTTTTGCAGAATCCGACATTACCAAATGAGTTTCGATACCTTTTTCGGCTTTTAAAGCTTCCAACAGCCTAATTCCGTAAATAACTCCACTTGCCCCGGACATGCCAACAATTACTTGCATATTTTCTACCTAATAATTGGGTAGACGATTGTTACATCACAGCCTCCGACTAGCAAGCTCCTCCTTCAACAAGTAAGATGTCATTCTTACATCAGCGACGGTTATTAACTAACTATGAAAAAAGCAAACCTTTTTTATGCTCAATCTGGCGGCGTCACTTCCGTAATTAATGCCAGTGCCTGTGGAGTAATCGAGACCGCGAGAAAAAATAAGGGAAAAATAGAAAAGGTATACGCAGGTCTGAATGGCATCGTTGGCGCACTGAAAGAAGAGCTAATTGACACCAACAAAGAAACCACAAAAGTAATAGCCTCTCTAAGAACGACACCGGCCGGCGCATTCGGCTCCTGTCGCTACAAACTAAAATCTTATTCCGAGAATAAAACTGAATATGAGCGGCTGGTGAATGTATTCCGCGCTCATAATATTCGGTACTTTTTATATAATGGCGGTGGTGATTCGCAAGATACTGCAAACAAAGTTTCCCACTATAGTCTTGAACAAGGCTTTCCAGTCACGTGTATAGGCATACCAAAGACAGTCGACAACGACTTGCCAATAACCGATAACTGCCCTGGGTTTGGCTCGGTTGCGAAATATGTTGCCGTATCGATAAAAGAAGCGGGACTTGATGTTGCCTCCATGTGTGAAAGCTCAACTAAAATTTTTGTCATGGAAGTAATGGGAAGGCATGCGGGATGGATAGCCGGGGCTGCTGGGCTCGCATCGGAAAAAGAAGGAGACGCACCACACATTATTCTCTTCCCTGAGATTAGTTTTAATCATGAAAAATTTCTGCGTAAAGTAAAATCATGTGTAAATAAATTTGGTTATTGTGCCGTTGTCGTTTCTGAGGGAGTCCAAAATAGAGACGGGAGCTTTCTTACGGATACAGGCGGCACCGATGCCTTTGGCCATGCGCAATTAGGAGGCGTAGCGCCATACATTGCCAACATGATAAAAGACAAATTGGGATACAAATTTCATTGGGCAGTCTCCGATTACCTGCAACGATCGGCTCGGCATATAGCCTCAAAGACAGACGTCGAACAAGCCTATTGCGTCGGCAAAACGGCTGTCGAATTTGCATTAGCAGGGAAGAATGCCGTCATGCCTATTATAGTAAGAGGAAAGGGTAAAAAATACAGTTGGAAAATTGGTGAAGCCAAACTTGCCGACGTAGCTAACGTAGAAAGAATGATGCCTCGAGATTATATTACTCCTGATGGCTTTCACATTACTGAAAAAGCTAAGAAATACTTTGCCCCTTTAATCGAAGGCGAAGATTACCCGATCTATAAAAACGGTATCCCCCAATATGCCCGCCTAAAGAAAGTCTTAGAAAAGAAAAAACTAAAAAATTGGAAGCCAAGTTAATAGCACTAGGGTGCTAACCGGTCAATTTTCCATTCATTTCCATTACGCATATAACGAAATCGATCATGGAGCCGACTGGCCCCTCCTTGCCAAAACTCCACCTCATGAGGAACAACTCGATAACCTCCCCAATAACTTGGAAGCGGAATATTTTCCCCCTTATATTCTTCCCGAACAGATTCAAAACTTTCTAGAAGTGACGCACGAGAAGGCAACAAAGAGCTTTGTTTAGATACTAACGCGGCCAACTGACTATCTTTAGGTCTAGAGGAAAAATACTTCTCCGATTCTTCGACGGAGATTTTTTTCGCTTCACCACAAACTTTTACTTGTCGATCTATAATGTTCCATGGAAAAAGCAAGCTAATCTTTGAATTAACTTTAAGCTCACTAGCCTTCCGACTTTCATAATTTGTATAGAAAACAAATCCGTCGTGGTCTATATGTTTAAGCAAAACAATTCTCTGACTTGGTTGTCCGTCATCGGCAACAGTCGCAATAGTCATTACCGTAGGGTCGTGAATCTTTAAATCCAGCGCTTGTTGCATCCATAGGGAAAATTGATTGAAGGGATCACCATCAAGATCATCTCTTTTCAAACCTCCGTGCAAGTATTCTCTTCTAAAAGATTCTAGATCCATTCGATGATCTCACTAAATACTTTAAAAAACTAGCAACCATATAAACACCATCTTTAGTGACTATCTGAGGCTTAGTTATAAGATTTAAAGATTGTACAGAAATTCTACCGCCGCAATAATTTTTTATATGGTCTTAACGAATCAAATCGCCGTAATTCCAATATTGTTTTCGAGAAGTACCAGTTACATAAAAAAATGTGCCTTCGCCATGCTTATCACTGGCAAAGAAGCCACCTACATATTTCTGTCCATCTGGCCACCGATAGGTACCCTGACCCTGAAAATGATCTTCAACAAAATCGCCGGTGTAATTCTCATAGTTATCCTTTAACCAAAATTCCGTATGCTTGTTTTCTTGCCAGTCTGGAATATTAAAAAAATAAGACCCAACACCGTGACGCATATTATTGCGCCACTCTCCAATATATAATTTCCCATCTCCATTCCAATGAGTTCCGCGTCCCTCCCGAAATCCATTCGCCCAATTACCAGCATAAACTGCACGCTCGGTAAAAGAAATAGGAACTTCTAATCTGCCATAGCCATGAAATTCACCATCTTCAAAATTGCCGACATATTCACCAAGGCCCCAGGATGTTTTTAAGCGCATAGTCCCCCGACCAAAATTACAATCCCCGTAAACGCACTCTTCTTCAGTTACATCTTTCAAAGATTGCGCTGAAATATGCAGTGATAGCGCGCAAAAAGAGAGGAATACAGCAGGAATGGCAGCATGAAAATTAAGAATATTACTGATGTTGCATAGCCTCATAAGCTTTTGACAAAGTTGTATTTTATGTGAAAGAGATTATAACCTATGGATCTATTTCTTACACTTTCATAAGTTTAAGGGTTGAATATTCCTACAAGTGTCGTAGAACGAAAGTATGAATTCTAAAGTAACGAACTGGCTTCGTCAGAATAGATTTGGAAACGTAATTAGAAAGGAAACAGTCTTTGGAGGCTGCATCAATGACTCCAGCCGCTTAATTATGGATTCTGGAAAGTCCATTTTTTTGAAGTTCAACAAAGAAGCACCGGCTAATATGTTTGTAGCTGAATCTGAAGGACTCTGCGCGCTATCTCAACGCAAAGCATTAAAGACACCGGAAGTTATCCATATAGATGAAAGTTTTATTCTACTAGAAGACCTTGGCGACGGGAGACCATGTCAATCTTACTGGAAAATACTTGGAGAAGGCCTAGCCAATCTGCATGAACAACCTTTTACAGAATTTGGATTTTCTTTGGATAATTACTGCGGAGCTACAGTGCAAAAGAACACTACGACTATCGATGGTTTTGAATTTTTTAGTAATTACCGAATTCTTAATCTGACCTCTAAGGCATTTGATATAAATTTAATCGAAAGAAAGGATCTGAAACAATTAGAATACATAGCCGCGAATCTTTCTCATTGGATTCCCGATGAAAAACCGGTATTACTTCACGGCGATCTATGGCGAGGTAACGTTCATTGTGACCACAATGGAAACCCGGTGATACTCGACCCAGCCGTCTATTGGGGATGGGCTGAAGCTGAACTTGCAATGACAGAATTGTTTGGAGGATTTGATCAACAATTTTATGAGAGTTATGAGTATTGCTCAAATATAGATGGCAATTGGAAGGAGCGCGCGCCTATCTATAACCTCTATCACCTTCTAAACCATTTGGTCTTGTTTGGCGGCAGCTACTTACCTCAAATAAGAACCAACATTAGAAAATTTCTATAAATTCAATCTTTAAATTAAGCGTCGCAATACATTAAGCGGGCTAATATTAACAACCTTGCGTGTTGAATTAACACCCAAGCCCGCAATTATTAGCATACCGAATAGTGGGCCCGCCAACCAAGTCCAGGTATGGAATGAAAATTCTTGCTCAAAAACCTGTGTCTGCAAATAATAAACGCTCGCTTCGGCACCTATTGTTGCAATCAACCCGGCCACAAGACCGATGCTGGCGAATTCTATTAACAAGCTTGTGAGGATTAATTTTCTACCAGCTCCCAAAGTTCTTAAAATTGCGTTTTCATGAAACCTTTCATCTAAACTCGCGTTAACGCATGCGAGCAAAACTAGCGCCCCACATAATAAAACCAATATAGAAATTAATTCGATAGCAGAAGTTACCTGCGCAATGATTGTTTGAATTTGCTCAATAAGCGCGTCGATTTCAATCACAACTACAGTTGGAAACATACGAATTAAATCATTAAGCAAGATCTTTTGCTGCCTTTCCATTAATGCCGTGGAAAGAAAGGTGGCTCCTATATGGTCGATAGTGCCAGGAGAAAAAATAATGAAAAAATTAGGCTGCATGTTGTCCCAACGAACACTTCTGAAGCTTGAAACTTCAGCTGTAACAATTTGCTGATTCACTTCAAACTCTAAGCGGTCACCTAGCTCGAGATCGAGCCAATCTGCATATTCCTGCTCAATAGAAACATATCCCGGCTGAGATTCGTCTCCCCACCAGTCCCCAGCAGTCACCAAATTATCATTAGGTAAATCGATCGCCCAAGTAACCTGTCGTCGACTTAGATTCCCTCTTACACGGCGCCCACCAGTGGTAGCCTCCTCCGAGTTGACTGGCAAAGCATCGGTTTGTGGATTACCCGAAGATTCATCAACGTCATCAACTCCTCTCTCTTCAAGTGAAGTATTCTCAGTAAGTGTTGCTCTACTAACCGACACTTCGGCCTCATCCCCAGGGTCAGGAAAATCGCCATTCACTCGAGTAACTCTAGCACTAACCAAGGGGTAAAACTGATTGCCCTGAATACCATTTTCCGCAAAGAAGCTCTCAATTCCGGGAATCTGATTTTGAGTAATATTCATCATGAAATGGTTAGGAGTATTCTGCGGGAGCTGCGCTTGCCACTCTTCAAGTAAATCAGTTCGAAGCAATGTCAAGATCAAAAGAGACATTATCGTAATAGAAAAGACCATCACCTGCAGAACATTCTGTCTTCTTCGCCTGCGAGTGGCCGTCATCGCAAGTAACCAAGCGCTGCCTGCCTTCATTCCCGCAGAACCAGATGAACGTAAGAAAAAATAAGAAACCAGCGAAAGAAAAACAGCAATAGCCGTTACAGCAGCAACTAAAACAGAGGTAAGAATGAGGTCTTGGCTATACCACAGCACCAAAAAAAGCGCTCCTGCTATACCAAAAATATAAGGAACATTGTCTCCAATCTTTTGTTGACTCATATCCTTGCGAAGTACCCTTAATGGTGGGGTCTCTCGGAGCGCAAGTAACGGAGGCAAAGCAAAGGATAGTAAACAAATAACAGCTGTTAAACCGCCTACAATAAAAGGCTGTACACCGGGATCCGGTAACTCGACAAAAAGCAAGGATTGTAAAACGGCAAGTATAATTTCATGTATAAACCAACCCAACAACCAGCCTAAAAGAATTGCTAGGCACGCAAGGACGAGCTGAATGCTTAAATAGATGAATGAAATTTGTGAGGAAGTACAACCAAAAGTTTTCAAGATAGCTACGTAGTCGTAGTGCCTTTCACTGTATCGCTTAGCAGTAAGCGCTATTGCAACCCCAGCAAGGAGTACAGCAAATAGCGAACTCAGCAATAAAAAACTTTCTGCTCTTTCTAATGCCTCTCGAACCTCTTCACTTTCATCCCGAATGTCACGTATATAATACCGTCCCCGCCACTCTTCTCGAGCACGAAACCATTCTTCAAAAGCATCCAGGTCTGCAACATCATCCGAGGCAAACAAATATCGATTACTCACTCTACTACCTAACTGAACGACATTGGTAGCCTCCAAATCGCTCATGTTTAGCATCAAGCGCGGGCCAGCATTATCCATCATACTCCCACCACCACGATCCGGTTCTGCAACAATAATTTGGCTTACTCGTAACAGCGCCTCGCCCACATAAACTGAGTCACCGATATCGATGTCTAAAGCGGCTAAGGCTCGAGATTCCAGCCAAACTTCCCCAGGTGGGGGTCCGCTTTGAATTGGCCTACCACGAACAAAAGCCTCTTCGGAAATTATTACATCGCCTCGTAAAGGATAATCGCCCGTCACCGCTTTCGCCGCGACCAACATATTTCCATCATCCGAAAATATCATTGAAGTAAATGAAACTATCTCTGCCGTTGCAAGACCTCTCTCACGCCCTTCGGCAAGAACCTCTTCAGGTAGATCCCCTCTTCCACTAACAATACGATCGGCAGCTAGCATATTTGCGGATTCCAAAAGAAGAGCTTTTTCAAGTCGATCTGTGAAAAGAGCTATTCCTGTTATCGAAGTCACTGCCATAACTAACGCAATAAACAATAACCGTAACTCCCCACCTTGCCAATCTCGCCACAATAATCTCAATGACAACGACAACAAATTTCTCAGCGGCTTATTACCCGATAAATTTGTATCCTTTAAATCACGCACTGACTTCTTCTCCAACTTGGTCTCCAGTAGCAACCTTGCCCGCAACTAACCTTACTTGTCGATCACAACGGGAAGCCAATCGATCATCATGAGTAACTAATACCAAGGTGGTGGAAAAGGCTCGGTTTAGCTCAAAGATAAGATCTACAATTTTCGCCCCAGTCGCTGTATCGAGATTTCCTGTAGGCTCATCTGCAAAAAGTATCCTTGCTTCAGTCGCGAAAGCCCTGGCAATTGCCACCCGCTGCTGTTCACCGCCGGATAGCTGATTAGGATAATGATGCCACCTTTCAGAAAGGCCAACTCTTTCTAAAAGATTGACGGCTTTTCCTCTTGCCTCGGCATCACCCTTCAGTTCAATTGGCAACATAACATTTTCCAATGCGGTGAGGCTTGGAAGTAACTGGAATGACTGAAATACGAAACCTACGAGCTTGCCTCTCAGCACCGCGCGCTCTTCTTCATCTAGAGTCGATAATTCATGACCATCGAGGATAATTTCTCCTGAAGTCGATCCATCCAGCCCCGCCATCAAACCCAAAAGGGTTGATTTTCCTGAGCCTGAAGCACCCACAATTGCTACGGTTTCACCAGCCTCAAAATTAACACTGATACCATCTAAAATAGTTAAGACTCCTTCGCTAGTCTCAACTGACTTCACGAGATCCCTAGTTTCAATCATTTCTTCTCAGTATTTCCAATAAAATTTGTCCTATTATAATCGAATTTCGACAAAGAGTTTTAACTGTCTGATGGTAGATTCTACTCACCCAACCTATTACAGTGTAAGCTCTGTCCAATAGTGTTATAGGTTAATGATACTAATTAGAGTAGTTAAGAAATGAAGTTCAGGGTTTTGCCACTAGTTACCATCATCTTTTTTTACTTTTCCTTGCCCGTACAAGGCGCTGATGATGCCATCGGGTCGATCTTGATCTATGGAGATAGTTTGAGCGCCTCTTATGGAATGA
This sequence comes from Gammaproteobacteria bacterium, assembly GCA_029242705.1. Classification (GTDB taxonomy): domain Bacteria; phylum Pseudomonadota; class Gammaproteobacteria; order Pseudomonadales; family Pseudohongiellaceae; genus UBA9145. The sequence goes on from JAQWTK010000056.1 coordinate 24,941, forward strand.
CAGAAGAGGAGGGTTGGGTAGCTCTCCTGGAGAAAAAAATTCAGCAAGAAAATTGGCCTTATCAAGTAATAAACGGCAGCGTGAGTGGGGAAACCTCTACCGGCGGACTGGAACGTCTACCTGCAATGTTAGACAGCTACAAGCCAGAACTTGTAGTTTTGGAATTAGGTGGAAACGATGGCCTTCGCGGATTACCAATAGACTTACTTAAAAATAATCTTAGAAAAATGATAGAACTTATTAACGAACGCGGCGCCAAAGTTCTACTAGCAGGCATCCAAATTCCACCAAATTACGGACCTCGCTACGCTGGACCTTTTTCCGAATTGTTCTACCAAATCGCTGACGAAGACAAAGTTGAACTCATACCATTCCTAATCGATGGTATTCCACAAAATCCTGAGCTAATGCAGGATGACGGTATACATCCAAAACCTGAAGCACAATCTATAATATTAGAAAATGTTTGGTACCACTTATTACCAATGCTTGAAAATTCTTAGCTGAGCCAAGGACGCTAGAAACTACTCTAATAAAAAGTTTACTTTTGTAAGCCAGATAAGTTTAACGAAAAATTCTGTAATGTTAACAGTTAGTTATTTCAAGATATTGTTTGATAACAGAATTTAGACCCTGGTCAAGTGCCTCGACCACTAATGCATGACCAATGGATACTTCCAAAACTTCGGGAATTTCGAGAAAACGAGCTAAGTTTTTCAGATCAAGGTCGTGGCCCGCGTTTACACCAATGTTTAGTTCTGCCGCCCGCTTTGCTGTATCCGAGTATTTCTGCCAGACCAAATTCTCTTCATGAGCACCAAATCTTGATGCATATTCTTCAGTATATAATTCGATTCTATCCGTACCGACCTCTTGCACCTCATCTAGTAAATCAGGTATTGGGTCTAAGAAGAGACTACTGCGAATTTTAGCTTCCCGAAGACTAGCAATTGCGTCTGCCAACAGTGCACGGTTCCTAGCAATTTGCCAGCCGTGGTCCGATGTTAACTGACTTGGCTCATCAGGAACCAGTGTGCACTGATTAGGACAAACCGCTAACACTAACTTCAAGAACTCTCGACTAGGATAACCCTCGATATTAAATTCAACTCCAGGATGTGACTTTAGGCACTCATTGATATCGAGAACGTCTTTCTTTGTGACGTGTCTTTCGTCGGGGCGAGGATGAACTGTGATCCCCTTAACACCCAACGAGATAATTCTTTCAACATAATGTATAACACTAGGAAAATCTCGACCGCGTGAATTTCTGAGCAAGGCAATTTTATTTACATTGACACTTAGTACTGCCATCTTCTTAGTCCTTTTCAGCCAAAAAACCGGAAACGATTTTTTGAAATGCTTGAGGCTTATCGACATGCAGCCAGTGGCCGGCCTGCATAATAATTTTCACCTGAGCATTAGGAAATAGATCTAGTATTTCCGCTTCATTCTCTGGCTTTATATAATTAGATAAAGCACCTTTCACAAATAAAATAGCGCTTTCATAAGTCCCGATTCCAGTGGGCTTCTCCCGAAGATTGCCATAATTTTTTTCAATAGCAGCCAAGTTTAAACGCCACTTATATCCTCCTTCTTTGGTATGAACGAGATTTGTTAAAATGAACTTTCGCGTAGGCTCTTCCTCTATATAAGGAGCCAAAAATATATCCGCCTCTCCGCGATTTTTAACCTCACTTAAATTTAATGCCTTCATTCCATCTATAATTCCCTTATGACTATCAATTCTATCTGGATAAGCGATAGGTGCGATATCGACGACAACCAATTTCTCGATGAATTGAGGATGCTGTAGTGCCAATTCCATCGCCACTTTCCCCCCCATAGAATGACCAATAATTGCAACAGAAGATAAGCCTAAGCTTTCTATAAGCTTTACAACATCTAATGCCATAACCGGATAATTTAACTCTTTATCGTGGGGCGAATCTCCATGATTGCGCAGGTCCACTCCAATCACTGAATAATGTTTCGATAATTCCTTGCTGTGCCAACCCCAATTCCCCAAACTCCCAAACAAACCATGAAGAATCAGCAGAGGTTTACCCAACTCAGAATATCTATGGAAATTTAATCGCATTTTTTAATTAAATGATTTCAGCACTTCTATAACATCATCGTGATGGGTCTTGGTTTTTACCTTTTGCATTATATGTGCAACTTTACCTTTCTTATTGATTACAAAAGTCGAACGAATAACCCCCATAAACTCTTTGCCCATAAATTTCTTAAGGGCCCATACGCCATACTTATCAGCTATAGCGTGATCCTCATCTGACAACAAAGTAAAATTCAGGGACTCTTTATTTTCGAATTTTTTAAGGCGAGAAATCGGGTCCGGACTAACACCCAGCGCGACTGCGTCAAGATTACTTAACCTGCGTTTTGAATCTCTCAGACCGCAAGCCTGAACAGTACAACCTGGCGTCATTGCTTTTGGATAAAAATAAATAACGACATTCTTACTGCCTTTATAATTTTTTATGCTTACATTTTGACCATTCTGATCTAACAAAGTGAAACTAGGGGCATTATTACCAACTTTAACCGACGCCATTACTTCTTCTCTCTTATTTTAAATCAATTTTTCCGGATCGCCTTATTTAGAGTCTATCTTAATTATTATAAGTAATCATGTATGTACTAACCTTCTATTTCCTTTGTTAATATCAAAAATATGACAAATACAAAATCAGTAGTTGTTCTGACAGGTGCTGGCATTTCAGCAGAGTCTGGAATCAAAACTTTCCGCACGGCCGATGGCTTATGGGAAGATCATTCTGTCGGCGAGGTGGCAACCCCTGAAGGTTTTTCCAACAATCCTCAACTAGTTTACGAATTTTATAATCAACGCCGAAGGCAGTTATTGTCCGATGGAATAAAACCAAACCGCGCACATGTCGCACTCGCTGAATTTGAACGCAATACGAACGGGACATTTCTCCTTGTGACTCAGAATATCGATAACCTGCACGAACGCGCAGGGAGCCATAATGTGCTGCACATGCATGGGGAGCTCCTCAAAATGCGGTGCGCCCGATCTAATAAAGTATTCGAAATCCGAGGTGATCTTGACAATAATAC
>JAQWTK010000084.1 GCA_029242705.1 Gammaproteobacteria bacterium
CTAACGAAATATAATTGATGACAGTGGTGGCCTCTTTTGCCTTTTCGAATTGTGACGCCCCTAGATAGTTTGCTACTACTGCTGAGGCTCCTATTCCTAATCCTATGGCGAGGCTCATAACTGTGAAAGTGACCGGAAAGGTAAAGCTAATTGCTGTTAGTGATTCGGTGCCTAAAAAACTTATGAACCAAGTATCGACGAGACTAAAAGTAAAAAGCATGAGCATCCCGATAATCATCGGTGTCGTCATACGGACCATAGATTCTTGGATCGATCCCTCGGTCAGATTTTGTGCATTATTTTTTGATTCTTTAGGCATTTAAAGCCAATTGCATTCGCTAATGCGAAATAGTGGATTTAAGGAATTAGTTATTGCGATATATGGCATTACTGCCGGCCACACAGTAATCCTAGCTTCTTCTTACTCATGTTTGAAGTTAACGCATATACGCGTATTTTTTGTACTAGTCACATAAAGTTTCATTTAAAGGCTACTAGATTGACGAAGCTTGATTAAATTTTTAAATATTTTTGGCGCGCCGAAAAATAGTTCAGACGCGGACTTCAAGTCTGGATTTCCTAACTCAGAACCTATTAGGGCGCCTGATTCTTTTAGAATTAACCCCGCGGCTTGTTCGCTATTTGAGTTTCTGGCTTCACACCAGCCGGCTATCAAGCTATTTGCTGATACTAGTAACATGTCTATCGCTGAGCACCCGGATATACGGACCTGAGCTTTTTGTTGTAAAAGTAATTCAAAAATTTTCAGGGCAACACTATCGTTGATCTGGCCTCTATTAAAGCCGATTAATGGGTTTTGAAATTCATTTTCATCATAGACTCGTAGTTTTTGCTTATTAAGTCTCGCGCCTTCGCCTTTGGATGCTATATATTCTTCATTTGATTTCGGCAGAATTAAGACAGAATGATTGACAAGATTATCAATGATTACCGCGATAGAGACGCCATAACTGGAATAACCTTGAGTATAGTTGAGACTGCCAAATAGTGGATCAACTATCCAGCGCGGTTGTCCCTCCTCTCCAGCTATTGATTCCCCAACTCGGGATTCTACTGTATGTGAGGGATAAGCTTTATGAAGTTGGGAAATAATTGTATATGCAGAATCTTGATCCATATTTGTAGAAAAATTCTCGGGGTCTTTATTAGTGATTCGAAGACGATCGAGTCGAGCGCTCCCTAGTAAAATTTTTTCTGACGCGTCTCGCGCAGCGCGCAGAGCTATGTTAATCATTGGATTCATAATAATTAATCGATTCGATATAAATGGGCAGAAAATTAAGATTGATTAACCTGCCCTTGGAAGCGTCATGATAGCAAATGCCTTGTCTACTAAATAGCTACTTCTATAGAACAATTCAATGTTAAGAGAAATAATTTGTACATCACCGATATCAATCTGAGATATTGTTATAATCTAAGATCAAACTGTGGCTATTGGTAGATTCATGCTTACTTTAAATAACGTAAAAGTTGTCCTGGTAAATACATCCCATCCTGGGAATATAGGTGCGAGTGCTCGTGCTATGAAGAATATGGGATTAAGCAATTTAGCACTGGTACAACCTAAAGATTTTCCCAGTGGCGTTGCCGTGGGCCGCGCCGCCTCTGCTGTCGATATTTTGGAATCTGCTGAGATCTTTGATTCACTTGAGCAGGCGGTATCGGATTGCGCTCTGGTTATTTGTGCTAGTGCAAGATCTCGAAAAATTCCATGGCCTATGCTTACTCCCGAAGAGTCAGCAACAAAAATATTAAAGGAAGTAAATGCTAATAAAGTAGCAATAGTATTTGGTCGTGAAGATGCAGGCCTAAATAATGACGAGCTTCAACTAGGTCATTTCCACGTTCAGATTCCAGCCGAAAAAAATTGTAGCTCCTTGAATTTGGCAGCTGCTGTTTTGGTCATTTGCTATGAGATTTACAAACTCTCTTTAAGATCTATCTCCAAAGAATTAATCAAAGATCAAGATCATTGGGATCAAAAATTGGCTACGAATGGAGAGGTAGAATATTTCTACAAACATTTAGAAAGAGTCATGATCGCTATAGATTTTCATGACCCTGAAAATCCCAGACAATTGATTCAGCGTGTACGCAGATTATTTAATCGTATCCGAATTGATGTTATGGAAATGAATATACTTCGAGGAATATTGAGCAACGTCGAAAATGCCATTAATAAAAAAGAAAATTAGACTAGTTGGACTTATGCTGATCACTTGCGGTATTTTCGTTGATTAGTTTTAAGTTTTTTACGTTTTGAACCTTTTTCGGTAGGTATTAGATGTTCTTTTCCTGACCCTATGAGGTCAGCCCTACCAATATCCATTAATGCCCTACGCAACATTGGCCAATTTTTTTCATCATGGTATCGCAGGAAAGCTTTTTGCAATCGACGTTGATTAAGGTCCTTGCATACGGTTAATTTCTCACTTTTATAGCGCACTTTTTTTAGTGGGTTTTTTTGCGAATAATACATTGCCGTTGCCAGTGCCATAGGAGAAGGATAAAACGTTTGTACTTGGTCAGGCTTAAATTTACGCTCCTTTAACCAGAGGCTAAGATTTAGCATGTCTTTTTCATCGCAACCAGGGTGTGCTGCAATAAAGTAGGGGATTAGATATTGCTCCTTTCCGGCCTCTTTTGAATATTTATCGAAAAGTTTTTTGAAATCATCGTAAGATGAAATACTTGGTTTCATCATTTTAGATAATGTTTGATCTTCACTATGTTCCGGTGCTATTTTTAAATAGCCGCCAACGTGATGTGTGACGAGCTCCTTTATGTACTCTTGGTCCTTTAGTGCTAAGTCATAGCGTAACCCTGAAGCAATAGCTACTCGCTTAACGCCCCTTACTTCTCGCGCCTTGCGATATAGACGCGTAGTAGCGCTGTGATCGGTATTTAGATGTTTGCAGATGGTTGGATAAACACAAGACAGCCGTTTGCAAGACTTTTGAATTGCCAGAGATTTGCAATTCAGTTTATACATATTCGCGGTTGGTCCGCCTAGATCAGAAATGGTTCCCGTAAAACCCGGCACTTGATCTCGAATTTTTTCTATCTCTTTTAGAATTGATTGTTCAGACCGACTTTGGATTATTCTTCCCTCATGCTCAGTTATCGAACAGAATGTGCAGCCGCCAAAACATCCTCGCATTATATTTACAGAAGTCTTTATCATGTCATAAGCTGGTATTCGTGCATTTCCATAGCTAGGATGGGGTTTCCTTTTGTAGGGAAGATCAAAAATCCAGTCCATTTCATCTGTTTCTAGAGGTATAGGAGGGGGATTGACCCATACATCTTGAGTGCCGTGTCTCTGAACGAGCGCTTTTGCGTTGAATGGGTTTGCCTCTTGATGTAATACACGCGAAGCATGAGCATAAAGTGCCGAGTCATTGAGGACCTTATTATAGGATGGGAGTCGGATGTAACTTCTTAAATGGTCGAATTCAGAGCTGCGCTGAAGTGGTAGCGGGATGATTTTAATGGCATTTATCTCTTTGTCCTCGCTATCTTTTTCCCCTTCAGAGTATTTAGTATTATGGAAATCATAAGGGTTGGAAATTTTGTCAATTTTAGATGGCCAGTCAATTCGAGTGGAATCAATCTCTGTCCATGTTTTTGTTTCTGAGCTTCTAATACTTGCGCTTCCGCGGAGGCTCCAAAGCTCTGATACTTTCTTTCCGGCAGCCAATTGGTGGGCTAATTCAGTAATTGCTCGTTCAGCATTGCCAAACAACAAGATATCTGCGTTAGCATCAATCAGAATTGATCGTCTAACCTTATCACTCCAGTAATCGTATTGCGCTATCCGGCGAAGACTCGCCTCAATGCCTCCGATAACAATGGGTGTGTCATAATAAGCTTCGCGGCAGCGTTGGCTATATACAATAACTGAGCGGTCGGGACGCTTACCAGGTTTGGCATCTGGGGTGTACGCGTCCTCGCTTCGGAGGCGAAGGTCAGCTGTGTAACGGTTTATCAAGGAGTCCATATTTCCGCCGGTAACTCCAAAAAATAAATTGGGTTTTCCAAGTGATTTGAATTCCTCTGCATTATCCCATTTTGGTTGGGATATTATTCCTACCCGAAATCCTTGCGCTTCTAATAATCTACCCACTACAGCCATGCCGAAACTAGGATGATCCACATAAGCGTCGGCGGTAACGATAATAATGTCGCAGCTATCCCAGCCCAGTTCATTCATTTCTATCTTTGTCATCGGAAGGAAGGGCGCAGTTCCAAAACATTCTGCCCAATACTTAGGATAAGAATAAAGTTGTGGAGGTGATTGGTCGAATCGCTTAAGAGTCAAAGTAGTAATCTTTTATATTATATTTTTGTTTGATTGTGGCCGACCCTACTGAAAGAATTCTTCTAGTAAAGTGGTCGTATCATTAAGTATTAATTCGTTATTATGTAGCTCTCCATTAAGAACTAGCCTGCTACCATTGTCGATCAGGTAATTCTCCGCAATGTATTGATCGATTAAGGAGGAAAATTGGCTATTTTCAATAGCACTCCTGTCCAGAGAGATATTAAGGTTGACGTTTATTGCAGAAATAGCTTCTTTGAAATTTAAATCATTTAAGTCTGTTAAGTTGGGGAGTCCCCTCCAATTAATTTTGAGATCTAAATTATGTTCGCCACCATACAGAAACGCTTGAATAGAATTATTCAAAACTAGATTGTTTTGAACTACTAACAAACTCATCTCTTCACCAAGTCGCGTTGTTTGGGCGAGTACTTCCATAGGATCCTTGTCGCCTTGTGACTGCAAGGAGAGAAATATTTGATTATAATTTTCAAATATTTCATTTTGGATTTCGCTAATTTCACTGGTCCAGGAAAGAGCAGTTAGTGGTAGATCGCTTTTCATCTCACCGATGTTAAGGTTTTGAGATATATTAATGTATTGTTGGCTCTCGCCAGAGGTTTGTATTTGAAAACTCACATATATATCACTAGCATTGAATTCTGTTGAGTCTGCCTTTGCCACCATAGGAATCATCACCGAAGCGTTGCTAGGTGCATTTGGTCGACTTAAATTTTCCGAATCAAATTTTATTTCTATACCAGAAATACTTAATTCAGTGCCGTCGTTTTCGTTTTTGATATGGAATTCGCCAGCGGAAATATTTGCATTGGCTGAACTATTTGGGCGAATTACAAACTCGCCGTTAAGTCCTCCAAAATTAGCGCTGTAACTATTATATTTAAAATTCAATGGTGAAATATTGATTGTTGCTGAAAGGCTTTGATTTAAGCCAATGAGTATCGAACTGAATACTGAGGGGAGCTCAACCGATACCGGGATGAAGGGCTCTCCAATATTGGAGTTTAGTTTGATATTGGCGCTGGCAAGACCAATTCTTGTTTTATCCTTATTGAGGATCAAGGGCCCATGCTCGATGTCAAATTCGACTGTAGCAAAAAGAATCTCATTTAATTCTGGCGCATTATATTCAATATCTAACGATATAAAACTTTGGAACCATCCGTTCTTTAACAGAGAATTGGTAACAATAATTCGATCGTTAGTTTTTGCTGGGATTTGATCTAGCAGATCACTATTAAAAGCTTGCTGAATACCAATGCCAATAATTTTAGGCATGGTGATAATAATTAATCCAATGCAGATAGCAAAGCCGATTATTACCTGCTTTATTCGTCTATTCATAGAAATCTCTTATAAGTAGGATCCAAGTATAGCAGTGATTAATAGTATTATTGGAGGTTACCCTGATTTAGATCCCTGCGAAGACTCCAATTTATCTAGGTCTTTTAAATAGCTCTCTTATCAATTCAGTGGACTGACTTTGTAGGCACAGCGGCGAGCTCCTGTTAACACATGCTCAACTCGTTGGACCTTAGCTACTCCTTCAAATAGATTTTGTAAGCAAGAGAGTTCTGAATGATAGAATTGTCGGCAATTTTTCGTCGCTGCATAGATCGGGCAGTGATTTTCAATAAGCAACCAACCGTCAGGCAATAAGCGCACTTCGCTCATGTAACCTTCATTATTTCGCAGTTCTGCGAGGCATTTTACTTGAGCGCTTAGGTCTGAATCGGCAGTTTGCAGTTCGGAGGCATAGTTCTTTTCAATTTTGGTATTCCTCAATTTAATGAGTTCGTTAAGGTGCTCTTCTCCATCAAGCTCGCGAACCAGATCGATTATCTCCAAGACTAATTGCGCATGTCCATCTGTAAAATGATGGTGTCCATGCTCGGTTAGTTTCCAGAGCCGGATTGGCCTGCCTCTCCTCTGCTTGGCCTCTAGGGTTTGTTTAACCAAACCCTTTTTATCTAAATCCATGAGATGTTGCCTGACGCCCATAGTAGTCATATCTATCTGGTTTGATAGAATTTTTACGGATTGAGGACCGCGAAACTTGAGTTTTTGCATTATTTTCTGTTGGCTTTTTGAATATTCCATCTCTGCTCCGTTCTCTGTAACTCTAGTGTCGGCCTATTAAGTAAAGTATTTAGTTTCATTAATAATTGAAATATCCGTTACTCATTTCATAAGGTACGTTCGGGTTTATGAGATATTAATAATTATCACTATAGTAAAGTATATGATTTATTATATTTTATATGGCTTTTTGTAATCATTCTTCTGATTAGTCTCTCAGTTGAGGAGTTGAAGCCGAAATTATGGTCTTAAGCGTTATGATTAATTAGGTCTCAATTCATTGATTTAACGCGATTATTCCCAATACTTCTTACTTTGGTGTAGGATGCTGCGGAAACAATGATTAGTAGCTCTCCCCATAGGTAGTGAAGCAATGGCATTTGATACGCCTTTAGCCGCCACATTTATAACTTACCTGCTCGGAATTCTCTATTTGGGCCTGAGAGGTTATCGCCGTACCCATAGCCTCGGCGATTACATTCTTGGCGACAGAAAATTAGGCCCTACTGTTACAGCGCTCAGTGCAGGGGCTTCTGATATGAGTGGATGGCTACTACTTGGTCTTCCAGGTGCTATTTATTTGAGCGGGCTAAGTGAGATTTGGATTGGGGTTGGGTTAGTAATTGGTGCTTATTGCAACTGGCGCTTTGTAGCTATGCGATTAAGGGTTCACAGTCAGCATGCTAAAAACTCTCTCACTTTACCGGATTATTTTGAAAATAGATTTAAAGATACAAGTAGATTATTAAGGTTATTGTCCGCAGTAGTTATTTTGTTGTTCTTTACTTTTTATACGGCAAGTGGGCTGGTGGGAGGAGCAATATTATTTGAGAATAGTTTTGGGTTAGATTATTCGATAGCTTTATTTTCCGGCGCATTAATTATTGTAGCTTACACATTTATTGGCGGTTTTCTTGCGGTGTCATGGACCGATGCGGTGCAATCATTACTAATGCTTGTGGCATTATTAATCGTACCAGTATCCGTTGTCATAGGGGAGGGAGGCGCGAGCTTTGCATTGGATCAGTTACAAGAAGCTAATTCGCAAAGCACTGATATGTTTGCCGGTATCACTCTTTTGTCTTTTGTTTCGTTACTGAGTTGGGGGCTTGGTTATATGGGGCAGCCACATATCTTGGCTAGATTTATGGCGGTTGAGAATCCGTTGAAACTCGTTGAAGCTCGGCACATAGCCATGAGCTGGATGCTTATTGTACTGGTCGGCTCAGTCTCTACCGGTCTTGCAGGTATAATTTATTTCTCAGATCAGCCTTTGGATAATCCTGAAACAGTTTTTATAGCGCTTAGCCAGAATCTTTTCAATCCTTGGATAGCTGGTATTGTTACAGCCGCAATATTGTCTGCTATTATGTCAACGGTCGATTCTCAGTTGCTTGTATCCTCTAGCGTAATAAGTGAAGACTTTTATCATGTGTTTATCCGCCCAAATGCTTCAGACAAAGAGCTTTTAACTGTTAGTCGTGGCGCTGTAATTATTATTGCCCTATTGGCCCTAATTATAGCAAGCGATCGTGATAGCAGAGTTCTGGACTTGGTTGGTTATGCATGGGCTGGATTTGGGGCATCATTTGGTCCGGTGATAATTTTCTCATTATTCTGGCGAAAAATGACATCTCAATCTGCGATAGCAGGAATGTTGCTGGGCGCGGTTACTGTGGTCGTCTGGTCTAATTTGAGCGGAGGAATATTCGATCTCTATGAGATAGTTCCTGGGTTCTTGTTTGCTTCTTTTGGTATTGTAGGTTTTAGTTTAATGAAACCAGAGATCAAGAGCGCGGCTTTAGACCAATATGATGCTGCTCAGTTAGTCATAGCTGGGCATTAAAATTTAAAGATTGTTTTTATAGAAGAATAATTTGGGTGTGATTTTTTGAGTTCTGAACTCGAAGTCACAACACATTGTTTTGTTCAAACTGAGGAAGGTTTACGTAGCATTTGAATGTGCGGAATGCCATCCTCTAAGTAGGGTTCAGTTTCAATAACAAAGCCAAACTCTGAATAGAATTTTTGTAATCGCTTCTGTGCCGATATCGTAATAGCTTCTTTGGGCCAATGTTCTTGGCAATAGTCTATGGCTTTATTCATCAACAGCTTGCCGTAACCTTCGTTCCGAATTTTTTGATGGGTTGTTACTCTGCCGATAGAAGGAGTCTTATATTTAACACTTGGAGGCAGAAGACGAGCGTAGCAAAGAAGCTCTTCGCCTAGGGTCCCTGTCACATGTATTGATGTTTGATCATTACCATCTAGATCTTGATACGGACAATTCTGTTCTAGGACGAATACGGCTGCACGCAGTTGCAGCATAGAATATAACTCATTAATTGTGAGTTCTTTAAATTCTTTACATTTCCAATTTAGTGTTGTCATCATCTCGGGCTGTAATGATCGTAAATTCGGAGAAAAACCTATCATACTCTGACTTGTTCTTATTGCCGAAGAATTAACGGTCTGCATGATATACTAAAAAGACCCGTCCCCGTAGCTCAGCTGGATAGAGCAATCGCCTCCTAAGCGATAGGTCAGAGGTTCAAATCCTCTCGGGGACGCCATGTTTTGATAAAATATGAGATAAAATGTTTTAAAACTTAGAAAAGAAAATCACAACTAATTTCGTGGGTTTAGGTTTTTTATTTTGTCCGCCTAGAGCTCATACGGCAGCGATTCTACCTTTAAGATTGAATCTTGCTGATCAGATAGCTCCAATTTGATGCTCGTGTTAGCGATCTTTGTTTCCAGAATAGCAAAAAATAATGATAGGGAGCTTGAATTCTTTGATTTATTGGCGTAAGCCAAAATCTTTGCCTTATGGTTTTTTTCTGCATTCGCATAGTTAACTTCACTATCTTTAGTGATTACGTTGTTAGTTGATAATAAGAATAATCGCTTTTTGGCTTTACCTCGATAATGCATACGAGCAATTATTTCTTGGCCCGTATAACAACCTTTTGAAAAATCGATAACGCCCGTAATGTCGTAATTCAATAATTGCGGGGTGTATTCTTCTGTATTTTTTGGAGTGATATGAAAAATACCTTGTAATAAATCTTCTCTATTCCAGGCGTTATTGAATTCATTTTCTTCTTTTATACTTTTCCAATATTGAGCTTCTTCTTTGTGAACCCATACCTCAAAGCGCTCAGACTCGCCGGGAAGTCGGATTACGATAGTTTTTGAAAAATTCTTGCGATCACCGTCATTTTTCGGGAGGCCCCCAACAATTTTAGAAAGGTAATTTTTCCCTTCTTGTCCAAGAAAGCCTATAACTCTAGAAAAATCGGTTTCGAGAATTAATTCTACTTTGGAGAAAATCGCATATTTGTTAAGAATTTCAATGATGATTTCAGCCATGCCGAGTTGCGTTCTTAACAAGCAGTCGTCTCCATCCAGAATTAAATTGAAGTCAGATACAACTTGACCTTTAAGATTACATATTGCCCCAACTAGCGATGCTTCGGTGTTTAGTTTCTCAGTATCGCAAGTCACTTGTCCTTGAAGAAATTGAAGAGTTTCAGGGCCCTTGACGCGGACAAATTCATAGTCTTTTAATTCAATAATTTCCATTATGTGCTCGGTGATTACCAGTCTTATTCTGCGGTAAAGTGATTCGTGATAAATCGATGTTTACTTTAATTGTGCTTGAAGTAACTAAATTATGCTTAAATATAAAACATTCCATAAAACATTCCATAAAACTTCATTAAGTTAATTATATGCAAGAATTTGATAAACGAAAAATCTTTTGGCATAGCCGTAGAGGAATGCTTGAGCTGGACTTGCTTCTCGTGCCATTCGTTAATGAAGTTTTTGATACATTGTCTAGGTCCGAAAAGTTATCATATTTAGCACTTATAGATGAAGAAGATCAGGATATTTTTGCCTGGTTGGTTGTTGGCAGTGCGCCCGCTCATACAAGGTACGCCTCTATAATTTCGAAAATTTTGGAGCATAACAAAAAGTAATCTTCCCTTTGTTAGTCTTTTGATTGGTTTTTATTACTGGGGTTCAAAATATTGTCTTTGGCTTCTTCTAAGGTTTCAGGAAAGTCTAATGTATAGTGCAGGCCGCGGCTTTCTTTCCGTTGCAATGCGCAATTGATTATTAATTCGGCAACTAGAGCAAGGTTTCTTAGTTCAAGGTTGTCGTTTGTTACTTTGTGTTTGACATAATAGTCTCGAATTTCTTCTCTTAAAACTGTTATGCGGCGCTCAGCCATTTTCAGTCGTTTAGTGCTTCTAACTATCCCGACGAAGTCCCACATTAATCGACGAATCTCATCCCAATTGTGCGAAACGAGTACTTCGTCGTCTGAACCTGTGACCCGACTTTCATCCCAAGCAGGAAGGCTTTCGGAGATTTTTGTATTCGCAATTTTTTCACTAATATTTTGGGCTGCCCCAAAAGCCACTACGAAGCACTCTAGCAGTGAATTACTCGCCATTCGATTGGCTCCATGGAGGCCGCTGCAACTAGTCTCTCCAATTGCATATAAGTTCTTTATATCAGTTTTTCCATATTCATTAATAATGATGCCTCCGCAGGTATAGTGGGCGGCGGGTACTACAGGTATCCGATCTCTTGTGATGTCGATACCGAACTCTAGACAGCGATTGTAAATATTGGGGAAATTATTCATGACAAAGTCTCTTGGCTGGTCGCTAATATTTAGGTAAACACAATCACAGCCCAGACGCTTCATTTCATGATCAATTGCTCTGGCAACAATATCTCTTGGAGCTAAATCTCCGCGAGTATCAAACGTTTCCATAAACCGAGTCCCATCGGGAAGTTCAAGCTTCGCGCCTTCGCCTCTTAAGGCCTCACTAATTAAAAACGACTTAGCATGCGGGTGGTACAGGCATGTTGGATGGAACTGATTGAATTCCATATTTGCTACCCTGCATCCTGCCCTCCATGCCATTGCTATTCCATCGCCGCTTGCGCCATCGGGATTGGTTGTAAATAAGTAAGTTTTACTGGCCCCTCCTGTGGCTAAGGCTACAAACTTCGCAGAAATCAGTTCTACTTTTGTGGTCTTTTGATTTAGTACATAAACTCCAACGCAAATCTTTTCAGATATATTAGTTGATTCTTGTGTCACTAGGTCTACAGCAGTACAACCTTCGATCAAGCTGATATTCGGGTGCTCTATAGCTCGCCGTTGCAAGGTTTCAAATACCGCTTTTCCCGTCGCATCAGTCGCATGAATTATCCTACGATGACTATGCCCTCCTTCTTGAGTCAAATGTAAAGAACTTAGCTCGGCGCCTGCATTTGTCGTCTCTCCATTGTCCTTGGTAACTGAGGCTATAGTTGTGAAGGGGACGCCTTGATCGATTAACCACTCTATAACTTTTGCGCTGCGCGAAACTATATATTTAACCATTCGAGAATCACAAAGTCCGACACCTGCATTTAAAGTGTCTTGAGTATGAGATTCGATACTGTCTTTTTCATCTAGAACTGCAGCGATGCCTCCTTGCGCGTAGAAAGTTGCGCCTTCGTGCAAATTCCCTTTGCTCAAAACAGCAACCTTGGCAAATTTTGCGGCTCTAAGGGCAAGTGTCAGGCCCGCGGCTCCACTACCGATGATCAAAATATCTGTGCCAGTATTTATAGTCATATTCGCCGTATTTAGAGAATCATAATTTATTGAAAATAATAGAATTTCTTATTATGGTTAGTCAAATCAGAGCGGGAATAGCTAAAATCGATTTTAAAATACATATCAAGTAACCAGGTAATCCAGCTTTGGTAACCTTAATCGGGCCTTTTCTCTGTAGAAAAGGCAAATATTCTAGATAATCCTAGAACTTATATGGGAAATTAGTGTCTATGTCACAGGATGCAGGCATTTGTTCCAGCGCTAAGAAATAAGCATCGGTGACAATGAATCGGTAGCAATGGATAGTGGAGCAAATGGGAGTGGATACGGATCAACAGTTAGTTGATAGGGTCTTGGCCGGGAATAAAACGGCTTTTGACATGCTTGTTTTGCGCCATCAACACAAAGTTTCTGGTCTAGTAGGGCGTTTTATTCGAGACCAAGCTGAAATAGAGGATGTTAGTCAGGAGGCCTTTATCAAGGCCTATAGAGCATTGCCAACTTTTCGTGGAGACAGTGCTTTTTATACTTGGCTTTATAGGATTGCGATTAATACTGCAAAAAATTATGTGATCTCAAGAAGTCGTCGCCCGCCTGCTAATGATTTAGAGTTTGAGGATGCGGAGAAAAGTGAGATAGGAAACGCTCTTAGGGAGATTGAGAGTCCGGAACGTAACTTAGCGATGGAGAAGTTGAAGAGAGCTATTGAAGAAGCCATCGGGGAATTACCTGAAGATTTACGAACGGCCTTTACGCTTCGTGAATTTTCGGGATTAAGTTATGAAGATATAACTGAGGTTATGGACTGCCCTGTAGGCACCGTTAGATCAAGGATATTTAGAGCTCGCGAAGCAATTGATAAGAAAATTAGAGTACTATTGTAGAATGACCCAAGAAATAGTTTTACTTTTGGTCTTATGATTGAGTGGTTGTTTTTAAAAGAGGAAGAGTATGAAAGAGTTTGATAAGGAATCGCTGTCAGAGTTATTAGACAATGAGGCAGATGATTTTACGGTTCGTCGTTTACTAAAGCTATATGATGAAAATACGGAGATAGCGGAAACCTGGGAGCGGTATAATCTTGTTCAAGCGGTTATGCATGATAATGCCTCTCTTGTTAAGGGCTCTCTCATAAAAAGAGTAAGAGAGCAGGTCAATACAGAAAATCAATTAAGCACTCTAACTTTTTCTCATTGGCAACATGCTGCACTTAAAATTGTAATCGCAGCATCTGTGGCCATCGTTTCTATATTTCTTGTACAGCAAACCTTCGATCCTATTAACTCAGAAATTATTTTAG
>JAQWTK010000105.1 GCA_029242705.1 Gammaproteobacteria bacterium
AGGGGGATATGAAAATCAAAAGAAAAAGAAGTTTTTTTACATTCATAACCAGAAGATACTATAACTATTGGCTTGTAGGAAACTAGCTTCGCCATTTAACGTAGCGTCATATCCTCTAGTCTAGCGCAAAATCAAAATAAGTATTGGGGAAAGGCTCAGTCTCTAACGTAAAATGCCACCACTCTTCCGCTATAGGTCTAAATCCATGCTCTATCATGATAGTTTGTAGCACCTTTCTGTTAGCTCTTTGTTGGTGGGTGACTGCAGTACTACTTGGCCATGAGATAGGATCAAAAAAGTCCCAGGGAGAGCCCATATCTATTTCTCTACCGCTTTCGAGATTTACCATAGTAAGATCGACCGTCGATCCTCTAGAATGGCCGGACTGTTCGGCAATATAACCTTCTCGAAAGAGATTTGATTTCTTGACGTTTGGGTAAAATTGCTCCTTTTTTACAGTATCTTCAATGTCCATGGCCCAGCGAACAAAATGGTCGACAGCTCTCTGGGGTCTGTAAGCATCAAATATTTTTAATCCCATCCCATTTTTAACTAAATCAATTTGCACTCCTGCAAGGGCTTTAGCGGCCTCTATAGTCAGCATAGCTTTATTTGCGTTATATCCTTCTATTGGTTTTCCGACAAAGTTGTTATCCGTAAAATAACGAATATCATTTTCAATGGGAGGAATGGAGTTAGGTAGCAATGAAGTTATCTCTATAAATGCTGACTCTAAATTATGGTTTTCTAATACGTTAAGGTAAGAACAGTTAGTTGTAAATATAACTATTCCAATGACATGGTATTTTAAAAAAATAAGCTTCATAGAATTTTTGTTATTTTCTAGATCCTACATTGCAGTCGCGCGAGTTGCTTCATCGGTTTCGTTTTTTAGTAATGCTTCTAGTGAAATTCCCCTGCGGGCTAATATTCTCTGTCGGAAAAAATAGTAAACTGTACCTAAGAAAAGTAAGAAAAAATATCCTATTGCTGGTGCAGTGTTGTCCCTGACAGCAATGTAGATAAATATCGCGCCAACTATGACGTTCACTATTGCGGTCGTCCATAGCGCCGAGGTGCCTAATTTAAAGTGTGCATTGTTATAGTGCTCGGGTAGTATTTTTGGTAACCGAACAAGTGCTATTCCCCAGATGATGCCATATAGCATCCATCCGATTACTGAAACTGAGGCGTATTGTCTTATATTTCCTTGGAACGCAATACCTATCAAGATAACTACCGCAATGATTATGATTGTTATATTGGGTTCGCCAGTTCGAGCGCTAACCTTAGTAAACAAATCTGGATAAATCTTGTTTCTCGCTACGGCAAAAAAAGAACGTGAATTGGTAATTATAGTCATGTTTATGGAAGTTATAGCGGCGAGCAAGGCAGCGATGGTTATCGCTATTGAATACCACTCGGGTAAGAAGGTCGCCGCGGCTGCACTAAGGGGAGCCACAATTGAGCCGAGTTCTTGCCAAGGGATAAGGCCGGGGACAACAAAAGTAACTGATGTATAAACGACAGCGACAATAAGGAAAGTATAGAAGGTAATCAGAGGAATATTCCTAGAGGGGTCTCTTATCTCCTCGGTGATTGATAACAACATCGTAAAACCAGTGTAAGAATAGTAAGCAGGTACCGCAGCTGCAATAACCGCGCCCCATCCCATGGGTGCTATAGGAGTTAGTAGTTCTTTATCGATATAAAATAAGCCACCTATTGCAAGAATTAATAATGCACTAATAAAAATTGACACCATGACCATTTGAAGTTTTACGCTAGAACGTATACCAAGTAAATTCATGGCCATCATGATGATCACCGCAGTGCTCGCAACGAAAACTCGATTGGCTTCCGGGGCAAAATAACTAAAATAATCGGCAAACCCGTAGGCAAGAATTGGCCCTCCGACTAGAGCGCCTATCATGGCCGCCCATACCTTAAGGAAGCCGAGGACAGGATGTAAGACCGTGCTAGTGAATACGTAATCCGCCGCGCTTACTGGCAGAATACCGCCCACTTGGGCCGCGACTAGTGTATTGAAAAAAGCCGGAATCAGGGCAATCAAATAGGCAATAAAAACTGCTGGCCCAGCTATTCCGGCAAGGCTACCGGGAAGAATAAAGATAGAGGCTCCAATAACGTTGCCTATTAATAGGAAAATCGCGCCCGCAAGTCCTATTTTTCTCTGAAGGCGAACGTTACTCAAAGCCCAGACCCTTTTTCATAAAATGATTAGGTGCGTATTTAGTTTCAAATCTTATTGATTTGGGAGATCGTTCTTGAATTCGATAATTCCGTCTTTAAGCACCCGACAAAACGCATCAATATGTGCGGGAGAGGTTGCCGTGGAAAGGCATCCTGCCATTGCTGTGCCCATCCAAATACCATTGCTAATTAAATATTGACGAAAATGGTCCATAAATTTAATTTCTACGTCAGTCGATGCAATATCGGCAAATTTGTGCATTGGGCGTTTATGAAATCTAAGTGCGAATAAAGATCCAGTTCCGGTTACTTGCCCTTGTACACCGAGATCATTAAAAATTTTAGAAACTCGATCTTTTAATGACTGAGAAGCATCATTTAACTGTTCGAACTTGTCTTCAGTCATCGCATGCATTGCGGTTTTTCCAGCAATCATAGTGACTGGGTTTCCATTAAAGGTTCCGCCATGGGGGAGCCTTGCCGATTGTCCTTCTTCTGGTTCAAAAACTGACATCACATCTCTTCTTCCCGCGATAGCTCCAACAGGAAAACCACCGCCTATAATTTTACCAAGGCTGGTGATATCAGGCTCGATGCCAAACATGCCCTGACCGCCAGAGTAGCCTAACCGAAAACTAATAACCTCATCGAATGCCAATAAAATTCCATACTCTTTAGAAAGTTTAACTAAAGTTTGAAGATATTCATTTGATGGTGAAACCATACTCATGGTTTGCGGCATAAGATCAATCATGACGCAGGCCAAACTTTCGGCGTGTTTTTTTATTAATGTTTCGGTGGTTTCAATTTCATTAAATGGTAATGCTATAACTTCATGGAGCACTGAGTCTGGTGTGCCAAAACTATAGGCAGTAGAAATGGGTGTGCTGCCATTCCGATCTTGCGGTCTATTTTTTAGGCTAACTTCGGCAAAGTCGTAGGAGCCATGATACAGTCCTTCGATCTTTGCTATTTTAGGCTTTCCTGTAAAAGCGCGCGCCGCTTTTAGCATATTCATCACGGCTTCTGAGCCAGAGTTACAAAATCTAATTTGTTGGAATGAATTAACTCGATTACATAGTAGTTCGGCCAATTCAATTTCGAGCTCAGTAGTGAAAGAGCACGCTGTACCTTTTTTCAGCTGTGACTTCACAGCGCTTTGCACGGGTTCAAACGCGTGTCCGTGCAAAAGTGATGTGTAGTTATTATTGAAATCAATATAGTGGTTGCTATCTACATCAATTACCTCAGCGCCAGAGGCTTTGGCTAAGTATATGGGGTAGGGTTTTATCGCTATGGTTGTTCGACTATTACCGTCGGGGAGCACTTTGCGGGCGCGTTGGTAAAGAGCAGCAGATTTCGAATCAAAGTCTGGATAGACCATTATTTATTTCCATAGGAATAGTGATAAATAGAGAAGTAAGACATTATAGGAACAGTACTCCCGCAAATTTTTATTGCTGGGAGTATTGCGCCGTTCCTGTCGAGCGGCTAGATGTCGACGGATTCTCGTTGGTCGATGCAAGCCTGGATCTTTCGTCGGGATGAATTGCTAGCAGAGCCGTACCATAGTCGCCTTCTTCGCTTTTTCGCTTTGTTAACTGATCTAAACGTTGGTCCAATAGTGAATCGTACTGTTTTTCCTCTAAGTAGGTGACGCTAACATGAAAATGGGACATAGCATCTACGCTCCTACCTCCGAATACGACCCACTGATCTGGATCAATCGACAGAGGATTGTTTTCTGTATTATCGAAGTGAGTACGCATTACGATGGCGGTACCGGCAGGGAGGATTGGTCGCGAGTCGTCTTCGAATACAAAGCTAGTTTGCCAGTTATGATTATAGTTGCTGATAGAGGCGATGACGTCGCGACGATTCGCGCCCGGTCCATAATAATCCCGAACCCGGCCTGGCCAAACTACCTCGATAGACATAGCAATGCCGTGAAGGTGCATGTGACCGCGGTAGCTGTTGAGCAGGACAGGCTCATCTAAAACCCAGGTACGATACATAGTCTGGGTGCCATGAGGAGGGATAAGAATATCGCGCGCTCGCGGCTGATCACTATCAAATTGGTCAATTAAATGATGGATTTCTACGCTGGCAACAGTTTCCGGTGGCTCGTTTTCTGGATGAAACCAAAAAGCTACCTCAATGTTGTCTTCAAATTCCACGCCGATCGGGAAATAGTGTGCGCCGAAATTTACCTTTCCAGGACCGACGTCGAAAAGGATGCCCGTATCCTCCCCGAAATAATCCCAGCGCTTTCCTGCTCCGGCACCAACGACCCTGCCCGAGGGGCCTTCCTCCAAATTGAGTCTAATATTATTGTGGTGCAAAGCGCCGCGACCTTGGATTGTGTTGCGAATTTCTGCTGCTTTTAAATACCGTGGTTCCAGTAGTGCGGGCCATTCCACATCAATAGATGGCCAAAAGTCACCACCCTCAGCGCGCACGGCTATTGGTCCCGATTCGAATACCATATCTGGTGGCCCCAGATCAGGCTCCAACTCCCATTCTAGCCAGTTTGGCCAATCTACTGAGGACGGAAGTTCTGCTTGATCACCCTCCGGTGTCCCGGCGTCGGCCCAGTTGACAAGTGTTGCAATTTCTTCGTCGCTGAGTGAAAAATCATTCTTATATTCTTGGATACCGATAGTTGGGTCCAGGTGCCAGGGAGGCATAATTCGACGACGCACATTCTCTTTGATTAGAGGAGCCCATGCTCTCGCTTGCTGATAAGTTTCCAGTGGCATAGGACCAATACCGCCAGGCTGATGACATCGCTGGCACTTCTGCTGCAATATTCTGACTACTTCGTTTGAAAAAGTAGGCGTTTGTTCTGGTTCAGCTGCCTGTAAGCCTATTTTTGGAATACTGAGCAGTAATAACAATCCGGCAATTTTCCGCGCAAGGATGATTAAATAATTGCCATTTGATCCGTTCATTCTCTTCGATGGAAAACCCTTATTTGAACTATTCATTACTCTGGCCTCCTGCGACCGGAAGTCGCTTTGTGGCAAATTATTCCGATAAATACCTCGGAAACTTATTTAACTTAATTTACGTTAATCCTGATAAAAGCATTAGTCCAGCAACACCAGAACTCGAAGTCCTGCGTCTCGTAGGCCGGCCGGCCCACGCTATTGTACGCTTGCACTAGTACTACATATTCGCCGGTTTCACTAAATACGGCTCGCGTCTTTTCCTCGCCATAAGCGAATTCTGAATTTAACCAATTTGAAGCGTCTACCCAACCGGCATCGTCCTCTCTCCAGGAATCCCAGTTCGGAGTGAATACGATGTCGCCCGGGCCCTGATACTTGAACCATCTGACCCTAATAGCACGATCATCATCTTCTCTATGTGGATTATCTCGCCGGACTCTCGCGGCTAATTCTATTGGCTCTCCTACATTCGCTTGCAACGTCTCCGATACCATGCCTCGTCCAAACCCAACACGACCTTCGGCAATTGGACCCTCCGCCTGCAATCTTATTTTTGGCGGACTATTTTTGCGGGAGGGCTGGTCTGGTTCGTCGTGACGATAAGTGCTGTGTACTAGCCTACCTGGTGAGCTGAATTCTTGGCCCGTGAGATCATCGATCAGTGTCCAACGCACGTCGCGATCGCCCCAATCAGCTGGGACAGTAATGCTTAAAACGCAGTAATGGCGTCGGCCACCATCTGGCTGAGGCATAAAATGGGTCGGTTGCAGTCCATTGAACTCTGGGGGTTCAATAAAATTATTTGGGCCGACGGGTATATCGAATACCGTTTCCGTATTGGTGTTGAAGTAACCGAAGCAAAGTTGAAAGGTTCCGTTCGGATTGGGAAACCACCCTTCAAAAATTGGGACTACTGGACCGCCTGTTGCTCGCACTAATTGGGGGTCATTCTGATGCCCGCCCGGGGGTGCAACTCTGTTCCAACCAGGAATTCTAGCTTGGGCTTCCGTTACGGTGGGTTGGAGCGTAGATACGACGCTAAAAAGAAGCGCTGCAAATAACGATCTCTTCATTGACCGATTCCCTATTATTCTTATTAAAGCTTTCTGATCGAAAAACTCAATAATAGTAATCGAAAATAATCATTTTACAACTGATGAGTAGGATTATAACTTAATAAAATAACAAATAGACCTTTTATTCTTTAAACAAGGAGATGAATTTTATGCCGTTGTTGCGATTATTAGCCAACCATATAGCAATGGTAGTTGCTATGACTTTCTTAGCAATGAGTCATTCTGTAGGGCAAGTCAGTCAGCCCGACAATGATTACTGGTGGCCGAATATGCTGAGTTTGGAACCTTTAAGTAATAATTCTCAGTCTTCCAGCCCAATGGGTGAAGGGTTCGATTATTCAGAGGCCTACGAAAGTCTTGATATGGACGCACTTAAATCTGACCTCATAGAGCTTATGACTACTTCGCAAGAATGGTGGCCAGCTGACTTTGGACATTATGGCCCCTTCTTTATAAGAATGGCTTGGCATAGCGCGGGGACATATCGAACGCTTGATGGCCGTGGTGGCTCGGACGGTGGGATGCAGCGATTTGCACCACTTAATAGTTGGCCAGATAACGCTAATTTGGATAAAGCGCGTTATTTATTAATGCCACTAAAGCAGAAGTATGGGCGTGCCATTTCGTGGGCAGATCTGATGATTCTTGCAGGCACAGTCGCTATGGAATCGATGGGATTTGAAACTTTTGGATTTGCGGGTGGGCGCGAAGATGCTTGGCAGCCGGAAGAAGTAAATTGGGGTCCTGAGGGCGAATGGTTGGCTGCAGATCGCAGAAATAGTGATGGCCAATTGCAAAAACCTCTTGGAGCTACCCAGATGGGGCTCATTTATGTGAATCCGCAAGGACCTGGTGGCAATTCAGACCCACAATCTGCAGCTGACGCAATTCGCGAAGCGTTTGGCCTTATGGCCATGAATGATGAGGAGACAGTTGCTCTTATTGCTGGTGGTCACACGTTTGGAAAAGCTCATGGAGCGGCTAGTCCGGATAATTATGTGAGCGCAGAACCAGAGGGAGCCAGTATAGAAGAGCAGGGCTTGGGTTGGAAAAATAGTTATGGTCGTGGCAATGCTGGGGACACAATCACTAGCGGTTTAGAAGGCGCATGGACAATTAACCCCGCTGCTTGGACCAATAATTTTTTGGAAAACCTTTACGGGTACGAATGGGTTCAAACTCGCAGTCCAGCAGGTGCTGTGCAATGGGAGCCCGCTAGTGGCGAGGCTGCTAATCTTGTGCCAGACGCCCATGACCCAAATGTGCGGCATGCTCCTATGATGCTTACCACTGATCTTGCGTTAAAAGTAGACCCTGCTTACCGAGAGATTACTAGCCGTTGGCTAGAAAATCCTGAGCTGTTTGAAGACGCTTTTGCTCGTGCATGGTTTAAACTTACGCATCGCGATATGGGCCCAAACTCTCGTTATTTAGGTGATCTAGCTCCTCAGGAATCTCTCTTATGGCAGGACCCGATTCCTGCAGTAGGCCATAGATTGGTCAGTAATCGTGACATCTCGCGATTAAAGTCAAATATCCTAGATTTGGATTTGAGTGTTTCACAGCTAGTTCGCACAGCCTGGTCTTCAGCATCATCATTTCGCGGAACAGATTATCGTGGTGGTGCGAATGGTGCTAGGTTGAGATTAAGCCCTCAAATAAATTGGGACGCGAATGATTCAAATGAAATTAATAATGTAATTAGTGTCCTAGAAGATATCCGGAACGATTTTAACCAACGCAATTCACGTAAACAGGTATCAATAGCAGACCTAATAGTTTTAGGTGGTGCTGCAGCGATTGAAAAAGCGGCAGCAGATGCTGGATATGATATCGAAGTGCCATTTACTCCAGGACGAATGGACGTAACTCAAGAAAATACAGACGCAGATTCTTTTGCTGTTTTAGAGCCCACCGCAGATGGTTTTCGTAACTATTTTAGTGCCGATAATTCCAGGTCTCCTGCTGAAATGCTTATTGAAAAGGCGGCCTTCTTAAAACTTACTGCTCCTGAAATGGCAGTATTAGTTGCGGGGATGCGTGTTCTTGATGCGAATGTCGATGGTATTTCGCACGGAGTTTTCACAAATACGCCAGGGGTATTAAATAACGATTTTTTTGTAAATCTAATTGATATGTCGATTGCCTGGTCGCGCTCTGATATTGAGGGTATATACGAAGGCCGTAGCCGGGATTCCGGTGAGGTTGAGTTTACAGCTACTCCAGTAGATTTAATATTTGGTTCGAATTCAGAACTAAGAGCCATATCGGAGTTCTACGCGTCGGATGATGCAAAAGAAAGTTTTGTAAATGATTTCGTTAACGCCTGGACTAAAGTTATGACGCTTGATCGCTTCGACTTAGACTCATAAACATTAAATTAGAGTAAGAGGGGAGAGGGGTAGGCAAATGCCACCCCTCGTATTTCGTGTGTGAACTAAAAGGCTAAGCAAAGTTTTGCTTAATCGTTGGCTATTAGTCAAAGGTTGCAATGCTTTGATATATGCCGTTCGCGATAGGAGTTCTAATATCTATCGTTTTTTCAATAAACTCATCGTAGCCCTTATTATTTGATAATAATTCCTCTAGTGAATTCGCTGAATTAACGACAACTAAATTGCCTCCCCCTAAACCAGTTCCCGCAGTTTGGTATGCGTGCATATAAACATTACCATCACTATTCGCATCCATAAGATCTTCAAGTGCTTCTAGGTATGCAGGTAGATCAGTAACTAACAGATGTATGTGCCAATGGTAAGCATTAGGAGAGGTTATAGTCGAAGCCTTGCCGTTATCAACGCCAAGAGCGTTAAATAATACTTCAGCAGTTGATGTAACGTTATTTCTTATGGCTGAGGTAAAAGTTGAAAATTCCTGTGAAGTAGCCTGAGCTTGTCTAAGGTTATCAATTGCAGCAAGGGATTCGCCCCGAACACTAACAAAGTGTGTTGCAGCTCCATTACCATTGGCAACCGAAACACTTACAAGAGTTTGTGTGTTACTTGCCGCCGCTGCAGGAGAATCATTTAAAGCAGTTAAAGCCTGAATGAATGATGGAGGATTTTCTACTTCAATATAGTAGCCGATTCCGCTCTGAGCGCTTACTAAATTTGATGTTAATAAAGCTGTAAATGAAAGAAAAGTTAGTTTAAATACCAAGTTTTTCATTTTTTTTACTCCTATTATTTTTCGATTCTTGAAAAGTTTAACGTAACTGTTTCTAATGATAGGTCCCAATGTTCTATGCAGAAATTTGGTAATCCATCTGTCACGTCATCTAATGAGTAAACGGTTGCCTTCAATCCGTCTCTAATATAAACGCCTCTTCTTTGACCTTCATTTTGCGTGCCGTCATCAGCTATGGCTCGTCCGATACCTATAAATGAACCTAGATGGGAATTCTCTGGATTTGGATTTGGTGTGAAATTGTAGGTTAACCATACTTTTCCATACCTACCGGCGGTGCCGGTAGCATCTACCGTGGTGCCTTCAGGTGTTTGAGTTACCGAGGTGAATTTAAGTTCAAAGGTAAAAGTCTCATCTTCAAGTTTTAGTTGTTCTGCTAGTGACATAATTTAATCTCCTGTATATATAGTTACCACTTACGTGGAATTTTCTGGTATGAAAAGGTGTGTTATTTGAGCGAAAAAGATGTAAAAATTCAATTCACCTCGCAAATAATAACTAGATGAAAAGAAGGGTTATTACTTTTACTGGCTAAATTTAATCACAACATAAATCTAAGATGTTTCTGAATTCTGGAGAAAGGATGTCGAACAAAAAGGAGATTTCGATACTACTTTTAGTGATGTGGTTTTCATTATTCGTTGATGCGCAAGGGCAAGAAGAGTCAACGATCGTCTATGACGCTATGTTTTTTGCACAATACAATCCGGCGACTCTAACCGATATGATTAGGTCGATCCCGGGAGGTGAGACAGTCTTGAGTAGTCGCTTTGGGGCGTCTGGCGTCAATGGCCGTGGATTTGGTGCGAACGATTCCCAGGTTCTTTTAAATGGCCGCCGAATGTCTGGGAAAATAAACAATATGGCCACCGCGCTGGCTAGAATACAGGCATCGCAGGTTGAGCGCATCGAACTTATTCGGGGAAATGCGGAAGGTTTGGATATTAGGAGTGAGGGAATTATTTACAATGTGATTCTGCTTGATGGGGCGGAGAATAGCTCTTCTAGTTTTATCGATGCAGGGGTCACTGATATTGACGGTATGGATACAGAGCCTGCAATACTAGCATCCTATAATGCTAGTCGTGGTCCTTTAGAGTTTGGTCTGAGTTATCAATATGAAAATAGGCCAAGGCTTAACCTTGTTGACGAAGATGTTTTAAATTCAGATCGTTCACCACGAGAATTTCGGCATTTGTTTAATGCACAGACGCGTCGTAACCACATCGTGACTGGTAATGTTAGTTATGAGTTTCAAAATGGGGCTGTGGCTCAGTTAAATGGACTTTTTTCTGATAACGCTCGTGCTTATGATCGGCATGAAGATCAGTACTTAATTGGAAGTACAGGGAGGTTGTTGCCAAATGCAATCGAGGTGGGGGACATTTCAAATTTAAATGATGAAATTGAAATCGGTGGTGACCTAGAGTTTGAAGTGGGTAGCATTGGTAGTTTAAAAACTCTCTTTGTGGTTAACCGGAGAAAAAACGATGATGAAATTTCTCAAAATACAATAACAGATAATATAAGCTCGAGATTTTTCTCAAGTATCGCTGATTATGATGAGAGTGAAACTATCTTTCGCTCCGCTATGACTAGTAATTTTGGAAATAATACCTTTGAATATGGGGCCGAAGTTGCAATC
>JAQWTK010000003.1 GCA_029242705.1 Gammaproteobacteria bacterium
GAATGGCCATTATTTAACTATCTAAAGCCTTTAAATACTCTATCCGAGTATTTAAAGTTATTAGTAACTATATAACTACCATGACACTTGTTCGCAACAGCCTAGTATATAAGTAATATTGCTCAAAGGGCTCATAAATACTGTCCTAGAAGCGAACTATTTAGGTCAGGCGCTAAAAAATGAAAAATATGCTGCAAACCCGTCAAAATGAAGTAAAATTGCGGTCCTGAGCATAGTTTTGCTTTTGTATTACTGACTAAGTGAAGAGGACTGATTCGTGAAACAAACTCCACATATCCTATTAATTTCAATACTAGCGGCCATCGCTTCTGCGGTTTCAGCGGGTGAGCGCATTGGCGATTTCGCGCTAATAGACAATCAGGGCACGCAACACCATATGACTTGGTATAACGACCAGCATGCTGTGGTTATTCTTCCTCAAGCCGTGGGGAAAACTGACGTTGATGCTGTATCAGCACTCCAAGAACTAGAAACTGTTTATTCTGAGAGAGGAGTTGTCTTTTTCCTAATGAACCCAGGAATCGAAACCGACCGAAAAGCAGTCTCTGAGGACATCGCATCTTTAGGAGCTGAGTTTCCCGTGCTAATGGACGATGCACAGTTGGCGACTGAGGCCTTAGGCATTGCCCGCCTTGACCAAGCAGTGGTCTACGATCCTAAATCTTTTGAGTTAGTTTATCGTGGTCCTGTGGGAGCAGAGTTAGAAACGGCATTAAAGCGAACCATAGATGGCTCTGACGATTCACTGGTAGTACTTGAGACTACTGGTGCTGAAATCGAATACACTGGAACCGGGACTAATCAGGTACCCTCATATGTAAGTGACGTAGCACCCATCATCAAAGAGAATTGCGCGAATTGCCACCGAGAGGGCGGCATTGCACCTTTCGCCATGGACAGTAAGCTCGCACTTCGAGGCTGGTCTCCTATGATTCGTGAAGTAGTTATGACCAAGCGAATGCCTCCAGGTCAAATTGATAATAAAGTAAGCCATAAAATGAAAAATCAAATGAACCTGAGTGATACAGAGATGCAAACTCTGGTTCGTTGGGTAAATGCTGGCTCTCCAGTAGATGGGGGCAGCCTAGATCCATTAGTAGGCCTGGAATGGCCAGATACTAAGTGGGTAATTGGCGAAGAATTGGGAGAACCTGATTTGATCGTGAAGATCCCACCACAAGCCGTCCCTGCTACAGGAGTAGTAGACTATAGAGATATACCGATCGACCTTAATTTAACAGAGGATAGGTGGGTGCGTGGCTCAGAAGTATCTCCTGATAAGAGCGAGGTTCTTCACCATATAATTACAACTGTTATTCCTCCAGAGGGAGCAGCAGACCCGCAAACTCTTTTCGTGAACGCAATAAACAGCCTTCCCGAGGAGCGTGCGCAAGCAATACGGGCCGAAGTATTTGCGGCACTTGCAGCAGGCAATCCTCCGCCAATTGATAAGATCTTCCAAGAAAACCCTGATATCGATCTGGGTGGACTCTTGGGTGGAAGCGATCCAGACATGGGTTCTATCGCCGGCTATGCACCAGGAAACAGTTATAACCTGGCAGAAGAAGGCGTAGGCGGATTGATCAAGGCAGGTACTACCTTAAATTTACAATTGCATTACACGACATCAGGAAAAGAAGTCACTGATGAAACTGAAATGGCCATCTGGTTCTATCCAGAAGGTGAAGTACCAGAGCAAAGGATGGGCGGAGGGGTTGGCAATTCGTTTTCAATCGCTATACCTCCTGGCGAAAAAGATCATGAGATGCAGCTAGTCACGCACGTGAAAGAAGAAGCAGAAATATACAGCCTTATGCCGCACATGCATTTCCGTGGCAAGCGTATGAAGTTCGTGGCGAAATACCCAGACGGTAGCGAAGAATTGTTACTGTCAGTGCCAGATTACGATTTCAATTGGCAATTAGCCCATGAATTAGCCGAGCCATATCGTGTCCCGGCAGGAACGGAAATTATAGCTACGGGCGCGTTTGACAATTCTGAACAAAATCCGGCTAACCCAGACCCTACTATTGAAATCAACTGGGGCGAGCAAAGCTGGGAAGAGATGTTCATGGGGTTTTATTCGTGGAAAAATACGGATCAAGGTGGAGGCGACGACTAATCTCTCCCTTAAGAATAAAAAGCGGAGCATAGGCTCCGCTTTTTATTGCCCTAATAAATTGATCTGATCAACTACTGCCTGGGGGGCGGTAGGGTCCAATCACATGACTCGCAATTCGGATCAATTTCGTTCTGCCTCAAAATTTCAAATATAAAGTCTCTCCATACTTCATTAGGCTGCCACACTGTATTCATATCAGTCTTTGCTTCAGCAATGGGGACATCATTATAAATAACACGGTATAGAAAACTGAAAGCCGTTGCTCTAGCGTTAACTTGGCAATGTAACAGCGTTTTCTTTCCGCGATTACGCTCCATAGCATCTGAAAACGCGTAAAACTCATCAGGCAAGGGGCTAGAAAAATCTACCGGCACCTGCATGTATTCCATGCCCAAGCCTTTTACAACTAAATCTGCATCGGGCAAAGCGTTTGGATTATTTGTAAAGGCGATATACACGACTCGCTCAAACCCATTATCTGCAATCGCTTGAAATTGCTCACGAGTTGGTTGTCCTGCGCTAGCAAAAGTCTCACTGTACTGGCGAAAATTAATAATCTCAGCTAGATCAGGATTTGGCTCCTCCAGAGCATGCGATATTGAAGCAATTAGAGATAAGCTCAAAAACCTCAAGACTAAATTTTCCATTATTTCTCCATTTTTCTGCAAATCTATGATTTGAAAGTTTTGTTAATTAGTACTATAACAAGAAGTGTAGCTCTTTGAAAAATTGCAGTAGATACATCATAGCTTGAACCTCAACGGCCAAGCGAGTGTAAATAAACTTCCTATTTATAGGCATATTCTATGAACAATCTCGCTAGAGCAGTTTTAAACAAAGCTTTTTTATTAATAGGTGTAATTCTACTTCTCCTTATTTTTGCAATCAGCGCGTTAGCAATTTCTGCACGCTTTGCAGATGGTCCGTCGGTTATTTTTGCTGGTGGACCACTAGAGACAGGTGAATTGGTTACTGGCCCAGAACCAGACTGGAGTTTCGCTCGTGATATAGATTTGATAGAACTGCAATTGATCGAACCACCGCGATCGAGAATCTTATGGGTTGCTGATTACGAAGGGAAGCTCTACCTCAACTCAAACTATATGGGAGGGCTTCGACAAAGGTTTTGGAAAAAATGGCCAGCCGAAGCGGAGAAGGATGGTAGAGCCATACTTAGAATAAATGGGAAGCGCTATGAACGCCATCTTGTGAGAATTAAATCAGGAGATGCTGTGGAGGGAGTTACTCGAGAATTTACGCGAAAATATGGAGTGACTATGACTCCAGAAGAAGTGGAAGAAGAAGAGCTATGGCTTTTTGAGCTCGCACCCCCTAGAACCAGTGACAACGGAGACATTAAATGAATCGTTTTTCTCTGATCCTTGTGGGTCTTATATTTTTGACCGTAATAACCGTTTTATTTATGCCTGGGGTGGGAGACATTATCGAGGTATTAATCCTTAGGTTAATGGCCGGCCAACTTTTTTAGTTATGGCCGTAAACAAGTGGACCCAGAAGGCTAATTTACGGCTCATCAAATGGAAATTAAATCATTACCAACTAACCACCCCACTTGAGAAAATTAAGAAACTCTCTTCTCGTTTTAGGACCGTAAGTTAAAAAACTCGGCTGAGGATTCTCCTGGTAAGCTACTTTTTCACGGCTAACAAAGTCTGAAGCAGTAAGACTACGAATTTCATTTTGATTAATACCGTAAGGCCTAGCCGCATTAAGACCAAAAATCTTTTCTCTAACCAGCGGAGTCATAGCAGGATAACCGAACCTATCTTGGAACTCTTCCGAAATTTGAAAAGTTCGGAACGATTGGATCTGATCTTGAGGAGACCCATACCAGATTGAGTCTGTCCCCCAAAGCACATTGTCCTCGCCACAATAATTTAATAACTTGCCAAGCGCATGAGCTGCGTCATTGGGCTTTTGCATCAAAAGGCGCCAAGTACTTCCCAACTCAGCATAGACATTTGAATTAGGAGAAATTTCATTATCAATTAATGACTGAATCAGCGTGTCTATCCCATCCCTGCCGGCACCCTCTTCAAACGCTATTTCTTCATTACTGCTCACGTAACTCGAATGATAGATAAGAAAATTCATGTCTGGGAACATCTTCGCAACAACACCAATATCACTGGACTGACTATGTTCATAAGACCTTGGGCCGAAGGGCAATCCTTTGTGAATACAAATATTTCTAACCCCTAATCTTTGAGCTCGCTCAATCATCGCAATACCCGGATCATCATGAAGAAAAAACCCGATGCCACCGGGCCCATACTGGGTATAAGTCTTAAACGCTGAAATATTCCAGTTCTCCGCTAGCTCGTCCATACCCTCAAGATCCCCATCTTGATTGGGATTAACTCGCCCGTGAATCATTAGCCTTTTACTTCCCTCCATCTCTGCAACAATCTGCCGAGTTTTGTCTGCATCTTCAATTGTTACCGGCTCTGTCTCCCTAGTCGAAGGCACAAATGACAAAACCATAATGTCGGTATCACTATCGAGAAAAATATCCTTAATGAATTCACTCTCAGATAAACAATTCAAATAATTACGGCCACTCCCACTGCCATCAGCACACCTAGCCTTTTCCATACCAGCATATGGACGAGCATCAGGAGGAATCCTCGAGAGCCAGTCTCCTTCAGGATTTACATAGTGACCTTGAACATCAAATATGAATTCACCACCACCAACCTGCGCACTAGCCGAATCATTATCCAGAGCGCTTTCGTGGGCAACATCATAGTAGCCTCCAATAACACCGTGATAAGCGTTAGCATGATTTATTGCAAGGAGTGTACTCGCAGCGCCACAACTAGAAATGAGAAACTTTCGTCGGGACTCTCCTTTATGTTTTGCGTTTTCTGTTGCCCAGTCTAATGCAAGACTATTACCATCTTGGTTCCGCTTAGAAATAGGAATTGGTTCATATTCTCCATTGGAAGTGCTGTCTATTTTAATTGGAAGTCTTATCCCTTCAGAATCTAAAATATCTGTCTTGATCATTAGCTTAGCCCCTCAATATGTTTTTATTTTATTATTGTTGTTCAAGAAGTTTTTCTACATCGCTGGCACCAATTCAATTTTCTCAAAAAGGACACTCTCTATCTTTTCACGAGTATAAAATGCTGGAAACACTTTATCGTTAGCCCATAACTCGAATAAATTATCGTAAAGTGGGCTATCAGGATCACCCACTTGCCCAGGCGTATTCATTCCTAGGGTATTGTCCCAATCCCTTGTATCGACAAATATCCTAAATGAAGCTCCGGAAGTTTGATTGTCACCACTACCCGTGTTCCCTAGCGTAAAACCATTTCCACCGCGCCGCGCAGGCCCAACATTAAACTGCTCCCTTAGCTCATCATTCAACGCGGGACTTAAAGGATGCCGAATGAGCGCATGTTTATAATCTTCCTGGCCGTAAACCCAATCTTCTGCACCTGGACCAAGTTTTTCCGCTAGCTTTGCAACGCCTTCAGAAAGTGTACGTAAAAGAAATTCATCCCTACCTCTAATCGGATCTTCCCCAAAATCGCCGTCTGGAGCTAGTAGCATGTCAATGGTCGTTTTCATCCCCACACTGATATATGGCCGAGCCACTTCAGGTACTTTTAACAATTCAATGTTATCTAACAACTGCCTTTCAAACGCGACATAGATTCCCGCTTGAATTGAATCCTTGTGTAACACAAAATCCCAATCCATTAACATCTGACGTGCTTGCTCTACGTCCGGATCAATAGCCTCCAGATCTTCGAAGAAAGGGATTAGTGTTCTGGCCGGAATTGATAGGTAGTCATGTTGCAACTCAATCATATCTGTCATATTAAATTTTCGTCCCGAACCCAAAACTTCACTTCCTCGGGCCCAGCGATAAGGGTCTGTCCAGGTAAATCCAATTGCATCTAGATAGGGGAAATCTGGCTTAGTGTAATTGCTATTGGAGGTCTCAATGTAACCTCTATCTGGGTTAAATTCGCCAGGCTTAGCTTTGATTGGAAGGTAACCATCCCATTCATAACGACCATCACCGGGCACTGGAACCATGCCACTAAAATTTCTCCGAATAGGGGCAATACCAACTGACTGCCAACCAATGTTTCCATCACGATCAGCCCAAATCATATTCTCACCAGGAATGTTGCTGTAATTTGACGCTTCCCGAAATTCCTCCCAGTTCTCTGCCTGGTCCATGCGCAATGATGCTAAATAAGGCGAGCCACCAACCTCCATCCAGGCTGGTCGTATAGCATAAGCAAGATTATTTTCAGAATCTTCAAAAACGACAGGTCCGTGTCGAGTATATTTAAGATCCACTGTCACGGAATTAGAATCTTTTACATTAATAGTTTCTGAGATAACGCGCATTTCCTCCCAGAGACCTTGATAACGATACTGATTCGGATTTTCGGGATTGATTTCATAAACATACAGGTCCTCTCCGTCAGTATTAAAAACAGTCAGGCCCCAAGCACCATATTCATTATGGCCAATAGATATACCGGGAATTTCGGGTTCACCTCCACCGATGACATTCCAACCAGGACCAACAAGATGCGTCCAGTAGCGTAAAGAAGGTACGGCCTGTGCGCGGTGAGGATCATTGATCATCATGGGCCAACCGTCCTGAGTTAAATCTCCACTTACCACCCAGTTGTTACTTCCTATATCGTCGATACTCCTTTTTTTAAGTTCCTCTTCTTCTTGAACCAAGACAGATGCTATAGCTTCATAAGCTGTCTCTGAGTTACGATATTGGGCTAATGCTATATCCTCTGGTTCAAATCGAATCGATCTGCGATAACTGTTATACAAATACAGAATGTCATTATTTAAGAGAGAGTCACAATTTATTAATGGGTCTAGCTCAAGAATCGGATCGTGTGGATGAAAGTAACGCAGCTGGCGTACTTTATCTGCACCTATTGAACAAACGGCTCGACCCGTGCTCAATTCGAGCCCTATATTACCTAGCAGCCCCTGATGCCTCGAAATTACAACTTCTTCCGTCCAGTGTTTAGGCTCGATTCCCAACAACTTGAACGCTAAAGGTAAATCCTCCGGATCTTGAAGGGCTTCATCTATATAGGCGTTTACCCCGTGGACAAAAGCCGTGATGATATCGACGCCATTAGGATGGTAATGATCCATTTCCTGATGCATCGCCCCTCGAAATTTAAATAGACGAGTACCGTGATCCCTATCGATAGCCTTAGGACCTAAAATTTCGGCCACGGTCCCTGTGGCCTGTGCCCGCCAAATCTCAAATTGAAATAATCGGTCCCGCGCTGCACTATAACCTTGCGCAAAGAACAAATCGTGTTCCGTCTCTGCATAAATGTGTGAGATTCCCCAGCGGTCTTTCAATATTTCAACAGGCTTATCTAGACCTTCTATAGAGACACGATTTGTCTCCTGAGCAAAAATGAAACTGTTAATTAGCAAAAAACCAAAAAAAATATGAAAATTCCTCGCAAGACCGATCATTTTTCTATCCTTATTATTGTTGTGCCAATTGTCAGATTAACCTTAATTTTGAGTAAGGCAAATGATTAATCATAAACTAACTATAACTCATGCTTTCAAAGCTAGTTAAGAATTTACTAAGGGGGAGAAAGGTCGAGGACTAATCTCTAATTTTCGACTAATAATTTAAGGGCAAGGGCCGCTTGATCAGTTGGCACAAAGATGTGGTCGTGATAATGAGCCGCTATTACATTAGCCGGAATGCCTTTGTCCGCCAACTTACGAGTGACAGCTGCAGTGAAACCAACCGCTTCTAGACTTGAGTGGACAGACAAGGTGATTCCTCTTAAAGTAGAGCTGTATTTCAAGCCCTCACTGTCAGCTTGATCCTTCGGCAGAAGCAAACTCAAACCTTCGTCCTCTTGATAACTTGCCAAAGGATTCAGTTCAACCTTATCCCCGTATCGATTGGCAGGAATCGAGCAAAAAACGTATTCGCCAGAAAGCAATCTAGGCTTACTATCAGCCAGGAGCTTATCAAGCGCCACTTCACCAACCATCGGTTGGC
Source organism: Gammaproteobacteria bacterium (assembly GCA_029242705.1). GTDB lineage: Bacteria > Pseudomonadota > Gammaproteobacteria > Pseudomonadales > Pseudohongiellaceae > UBA9145. Next base: position 8,205 of record JAQWTK010000003.1, read on the forward strand.
TTTCTCCTGTTACTTAGTATGTATATTTTTACTCGATCTCCGCAGAAATTTCATCAAAGAAACCTGGTATGCTCCGCTGCATAAACAGACCATCTTCGGCTTGAGTCCAACTAAGACCGGAGTCTTTAATGCGCTCTGGCGCATCATCGGCATCCAAACCGTTTCTGATTAGACCTGCCATCCTCTCTCTCACGGCTTCCATTTGATTCCGGAAATTTACTACATCGCGGCGATCCATGATCGAGCCATGCCCTGGAATCGCAGTATCAAAATCGAGCGACAGTATATTATTCATGGTCCCAACCCAGCCACGAGTCGAACCACCATTTCCATAATCAACAAATGGCGCGATACCATGTAAAAGGTCTCCACCATGCACGGTCTTTAAGTCCGGAAAATAAACCACCGAGTCGCCATTGGTATGACCCCTACCCATATAAAATGCCTGTACTTCAACGCCCCCAAGAAACACAGAGGTCTCATTTGTGTATATCATTCTTGGCAAACCATCCTGATCTCCTCGAATCATATTGTCTCGTGCATTTTTATGGGCAATAACTTCAGCCACCTGCAAAAAACCAGCATTACTTCCAGAATGATCTCCATGATGGTGTGTATTTATTACATAGCGGACAGGCAAGTCACTTACCTGGGCGACTAAAGATTGTATTTCTTCAAAATCCTGTGGAAATTTATCATCAATTAGGATGACACCTTCGGAGGTAAGTCGCACACCAATATTCCCGCCGGGCCCTGTAATAACATGTAAGCCTTCTTTTACTTCATCTATATTTAACCTGTTCTGAGCTAAAACCCCTGTCGTCGTAATAAATAAAGCTAAGACAGAAAGCAACCAAGGTAGGATTTTATTAGTAGTTTTTATTCCTAAATTCTTTAGTTTCATAATTCTTACCATCCTTTTAGTAATTAAAATGGAGCCTTTGCAAACCTGACCGTCGTCTTCATGAGTATTGATGTGATGCCTATTTACTTAATTAAGAAGATTTATAATACAAAATATTTTTTGTAAGTGACTATTATTTGTTCGAAGTCCGTTCCTCGCTAAGATATTGACTCTGAAAAACTGAACATGACAATCACCCCCATCATTATTAAAAAAATACCTATGACTGCAGCCGAATCAAGTTTTTGATTGAACGCGAGCCAACCAATAACAGTGACGAGCGCTAAACCAACCCCCGACCAAATAGCATATGCCACCCCTATCGGGATAGTGCGTAATGTGAGTGACAAGAAATAAAAAGATAAAGAATATCCAGCCACCACTACAAATGAGGGTACAAGCACTGTAAACCCCTCACTTACTTTCAATGCCGAAGTGGCAATAGTCTCAGATATAATCGCCACAAATAGAAAAACCCAATTTTTCATATGATTCTCACTAAGCATCCTATTTGAAAAAGCAAATACTTCTAAATTTTAGGAACCATTTTTCGAACTCTACCATCTCCTTTAGTAAGAAAATAGAGCTCACCTTTAGAGTCTATGCCCAATCTAAGCCCCGCCCTATTTCCTCTCGAATATGTGTTACGAAAACCAAGCGCGTCAGCAACATTTCTTTCTTGTCCAAAGAATTCAACACGTAATTCCGTTATAGTAGCTGAACCACCAGGTTCTAAATTGTCCGTATCGATATAAAAAACTCTTCCTGTCACCATGTCAGCAAAAACAAATTTTTCATACAGCTCTGGAATTGCGGATCCACGATAAACGAACCCACTACTGATTGCGTTACCTTCATCATGATCGAACTGCGCTACAGGATAAGTAAATTCTTGCTCATCTAAGGGCTTAGGATAAACCGGATTTGGCCGTACCCACCCTACACCAAAAGCAGTGGCAAAAGTTCCTTCCCTTACCCGCCAACCATAATTAGCACCTGCCTGACCTATATTAACTTCCTCTATCTGCGTCTGCCCAATATCACAAATATACATAGTGCCGTCCTCATCAAATGAGAAAGCTTGAGGATGCCGCAAACCATAAGCCCAGATTTCTGGCGCAAAACCCGCTTGGCCGACAAAAGGATTATCCTCTGGAATTCCATATGCATTGGTATCGGAGCTACCTAAGGGGTCTATTCTAATTATACTCGACATCGGTTCAGTAGTTGATTGTCCAAATTCACGCGGGTCATTAGCTCCCCCTCCATCACCGAAACTCGCGTAAAGCATTCCATAATCAATCTCACCAGAGTCACTCGCAGGATTAAACGCCAAAGTTCCGATGTTATGATTTTGATCGAATTGCCCCATGCGAAATATTTCCCGTGATTCCCCAGAAAACGCAATTGAATCAGAGTCAATTGCTGACCATTCACGAATAACACTTTCATGATTATCAGCAGCATCATCTAAGTAATTTGCAACACCGCTATTAGATGGAGCACTATACGCTGTGTAAAACTTTCCATACCCGGGCTCACCCTGTTTTGCGAAATCAGGATGAAACGCCACTCCGGCTAACCCAGTCTCATTAGGGAACGTAGAATCATCAAAATCTACGTCATGCTCCCTGAGATCAAGATAAACAGTCGGCTCACTTCCGGTCTCATCAGTTAGATAAAGCAGGCCGCGCAAATCATTAATGGCAAGCCGCCCAGAACCATCTGGCAGCGGAGTCATGTACTGGACCCTAGCGTAAGCACCATTAGTCTGCACCGGGTTAGCTGACTCTTCCGTCTCAGCCACTCTCACAAATTCTTCCAAAGTTACTGAAATTGACCCTTTCTGTATTTTTTCTGGAATAGGGTCTGCCAAGGCTTCTGGTCTGGAATCAGCTCCTAACAACGGCATACATACGAGCACTCCAGTGATTAAAACGAAAAATTTTGTCTTCATAATTTTTCCCAGTTGCTTATTTATAGTGTATTCGCGATGCTTAACCTTCATAATTTCATCGCAAGTACACAATATAGGATTCGGTAACACAAAAAAAGATGCCTTATTCAAACTACAGCACACTAACATACTCAGTAGAAAGCAATACTGCCAAGATCATACTAGATCGACCACCTGCTAACCTAATCGATCGAGAGATGTCCCTCGAATATCACGATGCATTGAAAAAAGCGGATGCAGACCAAAAAATTAGGGTTATTGTCCTAGCGGGCAATGGAAATGGCCTTTCAGGAGGGCTGGATCTAAATTACATAGAAAAATTCAACTCCGAGGAAATGAGAGAATTTCTTCAATTGTTCTATGTTGAAACAATGAAAATTACTCGAGGCTTATCTAAACCCATTATTGCAGCGGTGCACGGGTACGCCCGAGAAGGAGCCTGCACCCTAGCCTTTGCTTGCGACATGATAATTGCATCCGACAACGCAGATTTTGGCTACCCCGGGATACCCAACCTCGCTGCCCCGCCGGGTATGCACGTTTGGATTTTACAAAAGCTTATCGGCCGAATGAAGGCAGCAGAATTAATATTGACCGGAAAAATATTAAAAGCTACAGAAGCCGAAAAAATGGGCCTCATTACAAAAGTTGTTCCAGCCAATAGGCTGATGCTCGAAACCGAGAAAATAGCCCAAAAGATTGCTCAAATGTCTCCTCTTGCGATAAAAAAAGCGCGCCATCTTATGTATGAAATGGAAGATATGCCTTTTCATGACATTCCGGAAAAAGCCGTTGAGGCACTATCTTCCGCATTCAACACTGAAGATAGCCGCGAAGCTCGAAAAGCATTCATTGAGAAGCGCGAACCGGTTTGGAAAGGTAAGTAAAGCTACTAAGGAATTATTCTTTATTCTTTGCAAAACGATAAATCGAACTCTATGAATCCGGTATTAATCAGAAGACGTGACAATCCGATAACCCCCACCATCATCCGGCACGAAGCTTAGCCTACTATTAATGCATGAGGGTTTTTCTTCTTTAACATGGCTAACGTAAATTAGGCGCGTATGGGTTTGCTTCCCAATTAAATCTAGGACACCCAGGATCAACTGACGATGATAATCGTCCAGACCTACACAAGGCTCGTCTAGAATTAAAATTTTTGGCTTTTTGACCATAGCCCTAGCTAATAGGACCAAACGCTGTTGCCCGAAAGAGACTTCGTGGTAATAGTTTTTAACGAGTGATTCAATTCCAAAAAACGATAACCATTCAGCAGCCATTTCTTTTTCTTTGGCACCACTATCATCATACAACCCTATCGAATCAAAAAAGCCAGATACAACGACATCTAAAACTCGCCAACCTTTTATGTATTTGTTATGTAACTCATTGGAAACCACTCCGAATTTCGATTTCAAATCCCAGATCGTTTCTCCACTGCCTTTCTTACAACCAAATAGAGTAACATTTTGACCGTAAGCCTTATGATTCTCGCCATCAATTAAGCTCAACAACGTAGACTTACCGCATCCATTAGGTCCCTCAATTAAAACATGGTGGCTGGGCATCATAGACCAGCTAAACCCTTTAAAGATTTGTATTTCTCCATAGCTAGCTTTTACATCTAGCATTTCAATCAGTGGTTCTCGTTCTTTAGCAACGTGTTTGCTGATCATTTTTTCAGGAATGTTGTTCGGCAGTGTCGGTTTATGCGCCAAAAAATGAAGGTACGCTTCTTTTGTCTCTACGGATTCGATACTACCGTGCTCTATTATTTTCAATTCCTTCATAACGGCCATGTGCGTTATCCCAGGCAAAATATCGCTAGGCCGTCTGCATAGCTGAATGCTAGAAAAATCTTCTTTTAGAAATTCAGAAATAGCATCCCTTATTGTCCTCTGTGAGCCAATATCAATACTTTCAAGGGGATCATCAAGGACAAGTATTTGAGCCGATGAAGGCTGGAACGCATAAAGTGCCCTTGCTATCAGAACCCTCCTAACCTGACCCGAAGAAAGGAATCGAATACCCTTATCCAGATAGGGGCCTAAACATAGTTGCTCTGTAAGATCGTCCAATAGCGATTGATCCTCATCTTTTACAGGCCTTGAATCTTTTATTAAATCTAGTACCGAAGTTCCTTTATCTGTAGCGCTATCGGTATAATCACTTATATCCAAACGATTATCCCGCTCCCACAGTCTTTGCTGCTCTTCGAACGATACAATATGTAAATCTCGTCTAGGCTCAAACCCGTTGGAGTAATGAACATAGTTACCACTTTCTATTCTTCGGCCCGCTAACAAGTTTGCCAGGAGGGATTTGCCAGACCCATTCGGGCCAAAAAAACACCAGTGCTGTCCCTGTTTAATCTCAAGTTTCTCAACCTTTAGGCTTTTATGCCTCCCCACGCGACAGAGAGCGTTATTAATTGTGATCAAACTGGTCATGACTTCCGAGTTATTAATTGGTGATTTACTTTCGTGGAAATGTTTATAGCACTTTTTATCGGACAGTACCCGCGATACTATGCCCGAAATCACGAACCGATAACGGCCCGATGAAATATTCCCACGCAAACCTTTTCAGCTTTTATTTCAGGAAATCTCTATGCCCATTACTTTGTCTTTTTTTAGCGAGAGATGTTTATCCAGTAGAAGAAATTGGTGAAAGATTATTCTTAGAAAACTGCGCAGAGTGCCATCAAAAAGATGGTAAAGGCATCCCTAATATATATCCAGCCCTGGCAGGCAATGAACTAGTGGAAGGAAGTGGCGCAGATGTGGCCCTTGTCCTTATAATAGGTCGGGGAGAGATGCCGTCTTTTGATGGTGCAATTTCTCCGGAAGAAATGGCGCATATTGTCAATTATGTTCGTAACGCTTTTGGCAACCAAGGTGAATTAATATCGGCACAAACCATTAATTCTCTGAAATAAGAAATAAAGCAAGACCTTAATTTTCGCGGCAACTAATTTAATAACGAATTCTCGTGAGGCAAAATATGACTTTAAAATATAAGGATATTTTTTTTCTAATACTCCTCATTTCTTCTCATTTGAGTTTGGCGCAGGAAGATGATCGCCGCGCGATAATGGATACGGTCGAGAAATTTTTTACGTCTATCAAAACGGCGGATAAAGCTTTATTAGAATCGATTCTCGTGCCTGACTCATTAAATATCTCCACAACAGAATCAAGTGATGGTGAAATTCAATTTACTATCCTGAACTATGAAAATATGGTCACAGCATTAACGAGGCCAGGTAGGTTGGCAATAGAAAGGGCATGGGATGAAACGATATTAATTCAGGGGAATATTGCTATATTTTGGGCGCCCTATGACTTCCATGTAGATAATGAATTCACACACTGCGGAATAGATTCTTTCCAACTTATAAAAAAGGAAGGCCAATGGTTAATAAGTAATGCAAGCTGGACCCGTGAAACAGAAAATTGCCCCGAAAGCCCACTTGGACCGATAAACTAAAATCCTTCCGGTAGGAAAGTTAACTACTTATTTGCTTAAGCAGGCATGAAAATATTTAGATCGCCTTCAGAACTAACAGTGCCTGTTCTCCCTATTTGTTCTTCTCTCATCATATTGATAAACAAAGCAGAATCAACAGGCGTATTTGCTAAAAATCGTTTGCCTGACTTCGCCAAGCGACCAATCACTATCCCCCTATCGGGAACACCTCTAGTGTGGCAGATAGTGTAAGTCTCAATTGTGCCGAGTCCTTCAGGAGTTTCAGTGAAATCTGGAGATTCCATCGAGTCAATTTCTTTTTGATAGCGACTGGGATTTTCGCGCTCCCATTTCCCCAATACCGGTGTCGCCGAATAAATTCCACTCGCGTGTTTAGAGAGATAGCCCCCGTTAGCAGTAACTAATCCAAAGTGAGACGGGTTATCTCTCAACTTCGGGAGCATAGAAGCAATAGCATGCATAGTATAGTTGTTCCCGGGCCCACCAAAAAAAGGGAGTCCCCCTGTTACTGTAAAACCCCTAGGGTCCTCGTATGACAATTCCAGTTCCTCGCAAGCCAATTCAACTGCCGATGGGAAACAAGAATAAAAATCAAAATAATTAATGTCATTTAATGTTAATCCCGCCATCGATAGAGTGCGACGAGTATTAACACCAATTGCTGGTGAGGAATAATAGTTTACCCTTTCGGTAATATTGATTTTTTCATTAGCCTCAGCGCAGCCATGCAAGAATACCCATCTCTTAGGGTCAATCCCTAATTCTTTCGCTTTACCTACCGAGGTCATAACTATGGCGGCGCCTTGGTTAACGCCATCCATAGCATTTAGCCATTTAGGGTACGGAAAACCAATCCATCGGTTTGCATCAGTGACTGTAATAAGTTCCTGCGCCGTTCTGGAGTTGCCGTTGAAAGAGTACGGGTTAGCTTCAGCAACATCTGAAAATTTTGAAAATAAAGCGCCCATTTGAAACATGTGGGACTCTAGACTTAATTCTTTGTGGTACCGTAGCGCGTTTTCAAATAGCGGATACGTCTGCACAGGTATACCAACACCATGGGAAAACTCATGAGGAGTAAAGAGCTTTTCTCCTATACCCCTGTCTTCCTGAGTTCCTTCATATTCCTCGCCCCAGTCCAGCATCACATTATTACGAAGTGCATTTTGGGCAGACTTAATGGCTTCAGAACCTGCCAATAAGGCAATAGTAACTTCGCCGGCGGTTATTCGCTCCGCCATTTCATTAATATATTTCTGCGGTGTGTTCCCTCCTACATTGCCGTAAATTGCGTTCTCTGGATTAGCACCAATCCTACTCGCGATAGCACGCGGGGGGTTTTCAGCACGCCCAAAAGGGATTTGAAGCCTGGGACGGTTAGAAGAATCAGGAAATATTCGAATGGCGACTATCGTATCAATGTGGTTCGCGATCGAGTTGCCTAACCCTGTATCAAAAATTGCTGCTTTAGCAGCTTCTCCGGCTATTCCCATGGGTGGATGCGCCTTCTCCGGAGAAACATCTTTTTCCGTGAACTGCCCGCCACCTATAATTATTGGTGTTGAATTTTCCAAGTACTGTTACTGCACATAACTAGCTAAAATTAAAAAATAAGTTGTACCTTTTCGGCATCGATCTCAGTTTGTATTGAACGCAAGCCCGGAAGTATCGCGTCACTAGCTAGCGGCAATTCCGCATTCCACTGCGCATACTTTGCATCGAGCCTCATAACAATTTCAGGAAATTGTTCAGCAAGGTTTGTAGTTTCTCCCGGATCGTTTAGTAAATCATAGAGAACTATTTTATGGCCTAAAGGTGCATCGGTAGGCCAACCCTCGGCTGGAGGAGTTAATCGACCAGTTGCATCCACTAGTTCGTCGCCGAAATCACTCAGTTTAAACTTAATGAGTTTCCAACGGTCGTCACGTATAGCCATTGTTGGGCCTGAACGCCAATACAGATAATCATGAGGGTCACCTTCTACCTCACCTTTTAAATAAGGCAATAGATTAACCGAGTCCTCAGTCTCAACAGGCTGACCTGCAGCTGCTGTAAAGGTGCTCATTAGATCTAACGAAATCACGGGAGTATCTAATACACGATTTCCTTCCAATGCCCCTGGCCAACTCAATATATAAGGAATTCGAATGCCACCTTCTTGATGATAACGTTTAAACCCAGAGAGTTCACCGTTAGAGCAAGCATTACCAATATATCCCGCACAACCATTATCACTAAGAAAGGCAATAATGGTATTTTCGTATTGACCAATATCTTTTAACTTTTGTACCAGCCTACCAACACTGTCATCCAATGATGAAACCATTGCCGCATAAACTCGAGTAGCCATGTCTCTAATATGTCCGTATCTATCTAAATATTGCTCCGTAGCTTGCAACGGTGTGTGAGGAGTGGTGTGACTCAAATATAGGAAAAAAGGATCATCTGCATGGTTCTCAACAAATGTGAGGGCCTCCTCGGTGAATACATCCGTCAGATACTCATCAACCTGAATAAGTTCCCTACCTCGGTAAACTCCATTATAAGGCGAGCGTTTTTGTGGTATACCATTGCGAGCAACCTCTGCTCCTTGAGGCAAGGTCTCGAAAAATTGAGAGCCTCCCGCCAATACCCCGAAGTATGAATCAAAACCTCTGCTCATAGGATGATGTATTTCACTTTTACCTAGATGCCATTTCCCCACCATCGCGGTTACGTAACCTTGAGCTTTTAATTCATCCGCTATCGTTCTCTGTAGAACGTCCATACCAATATTTTCATCACGACGTGCCGGATTAAACTCCCAGCCATGTCGCTGTTGATAGCGTCCGGTCATTAATCCCGCACGAGACGGGCTGCAAACTGGATGAGACACGTAACCTTGAGTAAATAGAATTCCCTCTCCCGCTAACGCATCAATATGGGGTGTTTGAATAACTTCACTGCCATAAATACTAGTATCGGCGTAGCCAAGATCATCGGCGAATATAAATACTATATTGGGTTGTCTTACCTGCGCAAAAGTCGTCATTACGGTAAAAAATGTCACTAACAAAATCGATACTTTCGATATAAGTATTATGTTCATTGCCCTCTCTTACCTCAATTTTGGAGATATAATTCGCTCAAGAGATCCAGTAGCGGCGATCTCAAACTTTGCTGACTGTAATCATCTTTATAATAGCTAGTATAAACAGCAACTATATCGAGCTTGGGATTCACAATCAATGCTTGGCCACCCCAACCCCCTTTTACCATAAACCCATCCGAGTTAATGTAATCCCACTGATAGCTATTATGAGAACCATCACCTCGAATTAAATTAGGATTTGGTTGGTTAAGCAAGATATCAATAGTTTCGTCAGAAACTAGACGCACATCGGATACTGCAGAATAAGACGGAGTAAAAATTAACCCAAAACGCGCCATATCTCTCATATTAGATAAAAATCCACCATGAGTTAATGCAATTCCATAGCGGTATGCTAAAAAAGAGGCGTCTGATTCTACTCCTATATTGCTCCATATTTCCTTAGTAAAGGTATCCTGAAAAGACTCACCTGTAATTTTCTCAACCAGCCAACTTAAAACAAAGGTATTTACCCCTGAATATGAAAATTTTTCCCCTTGTTCGCCATGACTAGAAACTCTAAGTGTTTGTAAGAAATCATAAGGATTATCTGGGGCGTCATCTTCCCGATACCCATCTCCAATCGCCATAGAATACTGGTAGTAACAAGACTGGCGGTCTTCATACTCATCCTGACAATCTAGCCCTGTTGCCATATCTAAAATATTACGAATTTTGATACCAGCAAAGTCAGAAGGAACGAGCTCAGGAATATAGTATTCAATATCTCTTTCAACATCGACAAGACCTCTTTCTTCAAACATTCTTATTAAAGTTGCCGGCATTACTTTTGCCACTGACCAATATATCGGCTTCTCATAGGCCTGCATACGCGGATAGGACTCAAAAACAATTTTCCCCTTATGCAAAATCAGCAAACCCAACGTCGTAGTCTGGTCGCTATCCAAAAACTGACCAAATGGGATGTCCCCAGTACTAGTGTCTATTGGGAAATTATCAATTTCAGCATTCAGATTTAGTTCAAGCTTTTTAACAGGCCCTGAACGATAGACATTTACGGTAGGGAATAATTGATGCGCATTTTTGTGCATCCATGCCATTTGTTCACCGGTTGCGGTCCACCAAATGTCATCATTTGGCACTAAGCGATGCCTTCTTTGGTTATCCTCCCAGTTGCTAGAAGAAACAAAACCAGAAGATTCTGCGGCTTCAGCTAACAGCGTAGTTAAAGAGAGAAAAATTATTAAGATTTGATAGACAATGCTATCAGCGCGATACTTAATCATAGTAGGCCATATGCTAAATAATTTGCTAAGCATATACAGGAATGTAAGACCAAACAAACCATTTCCACTCGCTAAATTTCTACACTTCAGTTATAACCTATTACCTTATCAAAGCAAGTGATGGAGACCTATTATGTCGTTAGACGCCCAAGCCGAAGCTCTTTTAAAAAATATGGAAGAATCAGGAGCACCCCCATTCAATAAAGTCTCTCCAGCAGAAGCCAGACTAATGTATGACCAGGGAAGCGAACTGGTTAGAGGGGATCCCCCGGCGCCTCATTCCATTGAAAATATCGATATCCCCAGCAAAGATGGCAAAATAGCAGCTTGGGCTTATAGGCCATCCGAATCAAAAAACTTGCCTACCCTTGTTTTTTTCCACGGCGGCGGATTCGTAATCGGCTCCCTAAAAAGTCATGACACTGTATGTCGATCTCTCTGTATTGAAGCGCAGTGCTTAGTTATTTCAATTGACTATCGTCTAGCGCCAGAAAATAAATATCCTGCTGCACTCGATGACGCTTGGACCGCCACAACCTGGATCGCAAATAACATAGAAAGTCTTGGAGGAGATGCAAATCATCTGGCCGTAGCCGGTGACAGCGCTGGGGGCTGTTTAGCTGCAGCTGTATCTCTCTTAGCAAAGGAGTCAGGCAGCCCAGATATTTGCAAACAAATACTCGTATATCCCTGCACTGATATGAGCGCGAGATTCGATTCGCACCGAGAATTCGGGGATGGTTACCGCCTAACTAGTGAGTTGCTTGAATGGTTTTACAACCATTATTTTTCTGAAAAAGACGATATTATGCATTGGAAAGCTTCTCCGCTGAATGCTCAAGATTTCACGCAACTACCATCAACATTTATAATAAGTGCAGGGTTCGATCCGCTGCAAGATGAGGCCAAGGCCTATGCCGAAAAATTAAAAAATGCAGGCGTTCAAGTAAAGTTTTCTCATTATGAAGGTATGATGCATGGATTTATAACTATGCCAGGGGTTATAGATAAAGCAAAAGAAGCGCTAAGTGAATGTGCTGAAGAATTAAAAAATGTTTTTTATTAATACCATACTGTGGTTTTGATGGGAGCAACTAACTGAAATTCAAGCTGCTAGGGAATCGGGTGCAACGGCATGTATAAAAAAATTCTATTAATAAACTTGTTAATGATTGTAGGTCAAAATATTTATGCCCAGTGCTCTGAAGATAGAATTAATGCGGTACCCATAGTTGGCTATGTTTACTTAGACACGAACAAAAATCTTGTAAAAGATGACGGTGAACTTGGGCTGCAGAATATTTCAGTCTCTAACGGCTGTAGCGTTGTCAGAACAGATCAAAATGGCCGCTACGAAACCACACTGGCCCCCTTTGAGATCTTGTTTATTTCAAAGCCCGCAGATTTTTCAGTACCATTAGACGACTACAATGTTCCTCAGTTTTACTACCGACATTATCCGGACGGCAGTCCAACGCAAATAACCGGCACATCCATAGAGTGGTTATGGCCAGTAATAGAGCCAACAGGCCCGCTGCCCGAGTCGTTGAACTTCCCCCTTTTTGATTTTGAAGAAGCAAATCCAAAATTCACAGCCCACGGTTTTGCGGACACTCAGGCGCAATCGGAACTGGATCAAGATATGCTCAGAGAAGATCTAATAAATCCTTTGGTAGGTAATCCATATTCTGTGCAATTTGGCCTTACGGTCGGCGATGTGGTCTTTGATAAGCTGGATCTTTACGATCGCCATAAAGAAATGATGGGTTTGATGGACATACCACAATGGTACTTACCAGGAAATCACGACATTAATTTCGAATCACCCAACGCAAGCTTTGCCAATGAAACCTACAAAATGCATTTTGGTCCGACCTACTACTCTTTCGATTATGGGAACGTTCATTTTGTTGCACTAAACAATGTCGAATATGCCGGAAACGGCAATCAGTTTAATTGTGAACACCTTTTATATTGTCGAGGGATTTACCGCGGGTATATCAACCCAATCCAATTGCAATGGCTTCGCAACGACTTATCGTTCGTAGGAAAAGAAAAACTGATAGTGATTGCTACGCACATCTCTCTTTTAACTGAGGCAGATGATGGAATCAATGAGAAGATCACTGGCCCAAATACTGAAAATTTCTCAGAGCTACTGGAAATTTTGGAGCCCTTTGAGAATATCTACGGGCTTGCTGGTCACGACACAAGTCACAGCTGGAAGGTAGAGGTAAATCATGAGCATGGATGGACTGGAAACCCATGGATAGCCCACACATTAGCTGAAGTTCGCGGAAGCGGTTGGTTGCGCGGGCCACAAGATCTTCGCGAAGTTAGGGACGCTATGATGCAAGACGGCAACCCCAATGGGTTCTATATTCTCCGCTTCGATGACACAAAATTGATTCCCGAATTCATCCCCTTCCCTTTTGGTCCTGACGGCGCAAAACGCATGCGTATAACTCTCGAACCAAATCTTAATAGCCCTAAACTAGGAAGCGTAAACCGTGGAACCTTAGAGAATCCCACAAAGGTTGTTGTGAACCTTTTTGATGGAGGTATCCGAGATCTCATATGGATATCGATTGATGGGTCCCCAAAAGAGTTAATGACTTACAAGATTCGTACGGACCCGTTTGTGGAATCACAATATACGAAATTCGTTAACACTGATGATGCCTTCGCGACGCCGGCTCTCTCCTCCCATATCTGGGAGTATCGCTTACCTACAACTCTTAATAGCGGCCTCCACTCAATCGTTATAACTAGTGAAGATGAATTTGGTCAAAAACAGACTGAGGCCTCCACCTTCGAAATCCTCGAACTCTAGCGTTGATACCTGAAGCGACATATTTTAAGCCCCCTTTCTGGATAGTTATCAGAAAACTCAGGCGCGACTGGTATTAAATCCATAAACTCGGTGTACGGAGCATGCTTATAAAATTTGTCGAGCAGAAATTGTTGATCTAGGAACGGATCATTTAGTGTTGCTATAACCACCGCATCCTCTTTGCATAGCGAACTCAGTTTTTTTATAACCGCACCATAATTCTTCTCTGAGTCAAAGCTATGCTTTTGCTTAGACGGCGGGTCAATGATGATTAAATCATACCTTCCGAGCTGTTTTATCTTCCCCCAAGACGTAAATAAGTTATGTGGCAATGAAACAACTTTCCTTAAATCATGACCATTCAAGGCATGATTATTTTCTCCCCACCGCAGACTTTGTTTGGACATATCTACGTTCACAACAGATTCTGCCCCCCTTCAATCGCGGCCACAGAAAAAGAACAGGTGTAAGCAAACAAATTGAGGATTTTTCCCAGAACTATTTGATTTTATCCAAGCTCTAAATGGGCGCATATCCAAAAATAGCCCCGTATTTTGCGGAACACTCAGGCGAACTTCATATTTTAGTTCGTTTTCTTCTACCACTGTTTTTATGAGATTTTTGCCTGCTAAAATTTCGGTCGGCACACTCTTTATGTAGCATGTGGCGCTGTTGCAGCATCACCACCACAATTTGATTATATTGATCAAAGTCTTTCACCCACCCTTGTATTTCTGGCAAGTTTACAACCTGCTGATAAGCGGAAATAAACAGCGCCGGTGGATACCAATCTATACATAGATGTCCATACCCAGGAAAAAACTGTCCACGACCGTGAAAAACACGTCTTGGCTCTACCTGGTTTTCTTGAAAGAAATTTTGAAGCGCTATTTTTACTGGATCATTCACAATAGAAAATCATAAAAATAAAGTCGGCATGTATAATACGCATTTAATACGGTAAATTCGTATTGCTCAGATTATACCAGCCATCCGAATCATGCATTGACATAATATAGAGCGGTATAGATGAAAACTAATTTTGATTACATCATAGTCGGCGCAGGGACGGCGGGGTGCGTGCTTGCAAATAGACTCTCTGCCGACCCTAAAAATCGAGTCCTTCTAATCGAGGCCGGGAAAAAAGACGATTACTTTTGGATCGATATCCCCGTCGGATACCTTTACACCATCGGAAATCCAAGAACAGATTGGTGTTACAAAACAGAATCCGACCCCGGTCTAAACGGGCGCTCTATTGGTTATGCGCGCGGAAAAGTTCTAGGAGGTTGTTCTTCCATTAATGCGATGATTTACATGAGAGGCCAAAAAAGTGACTTTGATTACTGGAAGTCTCTAGGTAATTATGGATGGGGCTGGGATGATGTTTTACCTATTTTCAAAATGTCTGAAGATTATCAGCATGGAGAAGACGAATTTCATGGTGTAGGCGGAGAGATGCGCGTCGAGGAGCGCAGGGTCAACTGGGAGATACTAGACGCCTGGAGAGACGCAGCAGCGGAATGTGGCATTCCGAAGATCGAAGAATTTAATCGTGGTGATAATTTCGGTAACGCGTATTTCCAGATGAATCAGCGCAAAGGAAGGCGCTGGAGTGCTACAAAAGCATACTTGCACCCAGCCCAGTCGCGGCAAAATCTAACCATCCTTACAGATACCCATGTTGAAAAAATTAAAACTGAGAATTTTAATAGCGAATTAAGAGCCACCGGCTTAAAAATTAAAAGAGAGAATCGCGAATCAGAGTATTTAACTGCTGATAAGGAAATCATACTTTCTGCAGGTGCTATCGGTTCACCACAAATCCTGCAACTATCGGGCATTGGACCAAAGGAACTGCTCAGCCAAAAAGGTATTGATGTATTAGCAGATCTACCCGGTGTAGGAGAAAATCTTCACGATCACCTGCAAGTGAGGAGCGTATATAAAGTAGAAAATACAGTGACTCTAAATCAACGCGCTAAATCCATCTTTGGCAAAGCAGTGATGGGGTTAGAATACCTGTTATTTAAAACTGGGCCCTTAACTATGCCTCCCTCTCAATTAGGCGCTTTTGCAAAAAGTGATCCCGAACAAACAACAGCAAATATAGAGTGGCACGTGCAACCTTTATCTCTCGATAAATTTGGCGATCCATTGCATGCATTTAATGCAATTACACCTTCTGTTTGTAATCTGCGGCCCTCAAGCAGGGGCTCTGTTGAAATAAAATCTAATGATCCTAGAGATTATCCAGAAATCAGACTGAACTATTTGTCTACATCCAAAGATGAGCAAGTAGCGGTAGAAGGACTCCGCCTGACACGAAAAATTATGAGGGCAAAATCACTCGAAAAATTCAATCCACAGGAATGGAAACCGGGGCCAGATATTCAAACAGAGGAGCAACTTCTCGACTCGGCCAGAAATTTAGGAACGACAATCTTTCACCCTGTTGGCACGTGTAAGATGGGTAGCGATGAATACGCAGTGGTTAATGATAGATTGCAGGTACGCGGTGTAAAAAGGCTCAGGGTAATCGACGCATCCATTATGCCAAGAATTACATCGGGTAACACTAATGCTCCAACGGTAATGATTGCGGAAAAAGGTGCGGGATTTATTCTAGAGACCATTTAGTTAAAATATTTATGAAATACAAATACTTAAAATCTCCATAGACTCACTGCTGAGCCAAGAAATTAAGTATTTGCAATGTTGCTGCGGACTTGGCAACCTTACAGCATTAAGACCGATCAAAAAGGGGAAAAACATGAAAAACAAACTACTTTTAACTTTATCCATTATGGTTTGCGGAATGCTTTCTGCAAATGTATTCAGTGCAGAGCTAGAGCGAATAGGAACCTTTGACTTCCCAAGTTCGGCCTCCAAAGAAGCACAAGAACACTTCATATTGGGCGTAGGCTATCTCCACAGTTTTGGATGGAAACAGGCCAGAGGCGAATTCCGTAAAGCCCAAGAGATCGAGCCTGATTTTGCACTTGCCTATTGGGGAGAGTCCTTAACATATAATCACCCCCTAATCCCGGTCTTACAAGATCCCGATTCGCCAAAGGACACGCTCAATCGACTAGGTTCTACATCAGAAGAACGATTATCTAAAGCACCTACCAATAGAGAAAAGGGATTCGTAAGAGCCGCTGAAGCATTTGCATTTACGGAAGGTTCGTTGGGTGATAAGCGGTTGGCGTGGATGTACGCTATGCAGGATCTGTATGAAGATTTTCCGGAAGACCAAGAGGTAGCAGCCTTCACAGCAGTTTCTATGCTAAGCGGAGCGACCGTTTCCAGAGATGGCCGAGTGCTTAATAATTTCCTCACAGAATCCGGAACCGAAATCAGCATGCAGGCCGGAGCAATGGCGATGGATATTTTCAGAGAAAACCCAAATCATCCAGGTGCCGCGCACTATATAATTCACTCCTTCGATCACCCCACTTATGCTCCTCTAGCGCTAACTGCAGCTGAAAAATACGCAGGCATAGCGCCGGCAGTATCCCATGCGAGGCACATGCCCACCCATATTTTTATCCAGCACGGGATGTGGGACAGAGTATCTGAATGGAATGATTCTGCATTTCAAGCAGGCTGGGACCTATGGGAGGCGGGTGATGCCGCTGGTGACCAAAACCATTCCTCTGACTGGGGCCAGTATGGCGACCTTCAGCGCGGTGATTTTGATCGATCAAATATGTGGATGGACAGAGCAAGTCAAGTTCTCGCAAATAATCCTGGCGACCCTCGATCAACTGGAACACTCAAGACAATGAAGGCTCGTCACATTATCGAGACAGAGAACTGGGAGACCTATGAGTTAACAGACTCTCTAAGCTCTGATGAGCTCCTAGCCCTTGGGCTAAGTGCTGCGAATCTTGGAGATCTTGATCTGGCTCAATCGGTCGCAGACAAATTAGAAAATCTTTCCTCTCAAAGCCCTAACAATACATCTCTGGGCCTTATAAGCCTAGAAGTGTCAGCTCTTACGAAGTTCAAGAAAGGACAAGAAGATGAAGCGGTTTCCATGTTGATGGATGCGGTTGCCCTCGCTGACAGCCAATCACCTCCTAGAGGGGCTGCCAGTCCTTTGAAACCAGTTCATGAATTGGCTGGTGATGTATTGCTCGCAATGGGAAATCATAGCCAAGCAGCTGAACTCTATGAAGCTTCCTTAGGAAGAATGGCTAACCGGCCACGAGCACTTTTAGGCGCCGCTAGAAGCTATGCCGGCATGGATGACAACTACAATGCCAGACAAAGATTCCAAGCTTTTTATAGCCTCTGGAAAGACAGCAACCTAGCCGAAGTGAACGAAGCCAAAGGCTTTCTTGGCCTCTAAGGGATAGGTAGCAAATATGACGAAAAAGGCTTTTGAGAAAGTAGCGGCCAATGGGTTGATTAGTAGGAGACATCTTCTCGGCCTCGGGGTCGCTGGCTCAGGGCTAGCGATATCCGGTGCCGCTCTTGGAGCGGACTCGCAAATAAACTTTCAAATACCGTCATGGTCGCGTCAACCTGGCCCGGGGCCGAGCGCTTATGGTTCGCGATCACCGTATGCTGAAGATCTTGAGAGACTCTCAGGGTTTACTAATCCCACTTACCCTGGTGGGGGCGCATCTCGATCACCCTTGCAACATTTACAAGGAACGATCACTCCCAATAGCTTGCACTTTGAAAGGCACCACGCTGGGGTCCCAAACATAGATCCCTCTCAGCATAATTTAGTTATAAATGGTCTAGTCCGGCAACCACTGGTATTTCGCTACGAAGACCTCTTAAAATATCAAATGGTAAGCCGTATTCATTTTCTCGAGTGTTCGGGGAACAGCGGAGCCCTATTAAGAGGAGAAGTGGGTGGATCCGCTCAGAGCTTGCATGGTCTAGTATCTTGCGCAGAGTGGACAGGTATTCCCCTATCTACATTGTTAGATGAAGCTGGAGTTCTTCCCGAAGCCAAGTGGGTGGCCGCCGTTGGTGCCGATGGAGCTAGCATGGGAAGGTCCGTCCCTATAGCTAAAGCCTTAGATGATGTGATGGTGGCTTTGTATCAGAATGGAGAGGCTGTCAGACCTGAACAAGGCTACCCGATGCGCTTATTCTGTCCGGGGTGGGAGGGAAATATAAGCGTTAAATGGCTGACTCAACTAAAACTGACCGCAGAACCCTCTCAGTTTAGAGATGAAACAAGCAAATATACTGATACGTTGCCTAATCGATTAAGCTATCAATTCACGTTTCCCATGGGGTCAAAATCTCTAATCACTTCTCCCTCTGGAGAAATGACCCTAGACCAAACGGGCATTTACCAAGTAACCGGCATTGCCTGGAGTGGCCGTGGAAGCATTAGAAAGGTCGAGGTAAGCGCCGACGGAGGCCAAACTTGGGCGGAAGCAGCTATACAGGGGCATCAGTTAGATAGGGCTCTCACGCGCTTCACTATTCCTTGGGAGTGGAATGGCGGCAGGGCAATATTGCAAAGTCGCGCAACGGATAGTGAGGGTAACATTCAACCAACGCGTGATGCTTTGATCGCCGAAAAAGGCACCCTAAGTTTTTACCATACTCCTTGTATCCAAAGTTGGGGTGTAGATGAACAAGGTCAGGTAACAAACGTCTATGTATAAAAGTTTATTTTTATCAGTCCTCTTCTTCTTTATCACTACAAGTTCGATGATCGTAAATCCCCAAGACGGTGTGCGGCTCGGCATTCCTATAAGCGAAGAAGATCTCCAGGGTTTTGATTTAATTGCCGCACCAGATGGTTCGGGTTTTCCATTAGGTAATGGGACGGCCCGACAGGGAAAAGATGTCTACGACATTAACTGTGCTGTCTGTCACGGAGCAAACGGAGAAGGAACCTCTGGTAACACGATAATTGTAGGCGGTGATATGCAATCAGAAGGACCTCCGTTGCGAACAGTTGGGAGTTATTGGCCTTATGCCACTACACTATTCGATTTTATTCGCCGGGCGATGCCCGCGACCGCCCCTAAATCTCTTAGCAACGAACAGGTATATCAAGTTACCGCTTATGTCCTCTATATGAATGATATCATCGGCCAGGACGCGGAGCTTAGTGCCAGCAGCTTGATCAATATTCAAATGCCTAACGCCGATGGCTTCATAGATCGAAGCCATATCCAATAAAATCTAATAACTAATTTTTGCTTTCCACAAATGACTCGAGATTAGAGCTATTGTGATCTTGACCGAATGCAATAAATTGAAACCCTACCTTGCACTAAGGCTGAGAATCCATACTATTCGACCCCGATTATCACAGGATGGGAATCGAATGAATCTATTAAAGTATTTGCATCGCGCACTTTGCGCAGTTTTTCTAACTTTTATGGCCATTTCAATTAATGCCGCTGAAAGCGGATTAACCATACCGCGCATCGAAGGAGAACCAACACTCGCTGATTTTTCCGGAATGCAGCCTAGTACATCACTTGCAAGATCGATGAGTAAGATTGAGGATTTCATTCAGCGCACACCCTACCCTGGGCAAGCGTCTGCGCAAAAGACAGAAGCATATACTGGATACGATCAAGAAAACATCTATGTAGTCGTTTTGGCTTTCGATACCAACCCGGAATTAATCAGAGGAAACTTATCCTCTCGTGAGAATATTTTCGGAGACGATTGGGTCGGCTTTATGATTGATACCTTTAACGATCAACGTTCTTCCTTCGCGTTCGCATCAAACGCTCGAGGCATTCAGTTTGACGCTCGATGGACAGAAGGGTCATCAAGAAGAGCAGGCTTTGATCCTACTTTTGATGCGGTTTGGTTTAACGAAGGCCAACTAACCGAAAAAGGGTATATGGTTTCTTTCACTGTCCCACTTAGAAGCCTGCGCTTTAATGAGTCAGAAGAACAAACGTGGCGTATTCAATTTACGCGAACCATACCTAGATATGGAGAGGAGGCCCATTGGCCCGAATACTCCGTGAATGTCGAGGGCAGATTAAATCAAACCGCTCAATTAACAGGCATACAGAACGTTTCTCCCGGTAATAATTATCAGGTTATCCCTTTTTTCTTCGCGCGTGAACTTGATGCGCTAAACAGGAGTGCTCTTGGTGGACCAAAGTTCGGCACAACCTCCGAACAGGAAGTTGGAGTGGATGCTAAATTTGTTTTCAATGACAGCTGGGCGTTAGATCTGACCCTTAACCCAGATTTCAGCCAAATTGAGTCGGATGAACCTCAAGTCACCGTCAATGAAAGGTTTGAAGTCCAGTTCCCAGAACGTCGGCCGTTTTTTATTGAGAATGCAGACTTCTTTGCGACCGACTCGAATCTTGTATTTACCCGAAGGATTGTTGATCCAGAGGGTGGAATAAGATTGACAGGCCGGTCTGGTGAGTACGGCTTTGGTAGCATTCTAATTAATGATGCTGCACCAGGCTTAAACAGGGACGCCGATGATCCGCTTAGAGGTGAAAAAGCTAACATTGCCATAGTTAGAGGATTCAGAGACCTTGGTGACCAAGATCGTGTCGGCTTCTTGGCCACAGAACGTCAGTTGGGAGACGGCTACAATAGGGTACTTAGCTTCGACGGTACATTTAAATTTACAGACAATTGGTTTACACAAATGCAACTAGTCGGCACAGAGAGCGAACCAACTAGCGGCGACAAATCAACTACCGGCTATCAGCGCAACATAATGGTTAACCGGGAAGGTAGAACTTATAACAATCATACACACTTCATAGAAACCACCTCTGATTTTAGGACCGAATTAGGTTTTCAAAACAGATTTTATAAACCTGGTACTTCAGGTATACACCAAAGATCAGGTCTGAATTTTTATCCCGAAGGCTCCGCTTTAAATAGATGGGGTGGCGCCCTCTTCGGTGTATATTTAGAGGACATGGAAGGCGAGAAGATTTATTCTCAATTTGGTCCTACATTGGACTTGCGTTTTGAGACAACAAGCCTAAATTTCAATTGGACTGACTATGAAGAAATACTCAAGCCCGGTGACTTTCCAGGGTTAAACTCGGTCAGATCTTACGATTACGATACCTGGCAAGTCCGCTTTAGTAACAGCACACTTGAAACTGTACAAATCAACGCCAATTATAGACAGGGCACCACTCTAAACTTAGTTCCGCAGACTGGCTATCTCCCCTCCGTTGCAGACACGGACAGAATAGATTTAAACGTACTGGTTAGACCCATCGATCAATTAAGCATAGCGAATACGTATTTTCTAACCGAACTTGAAACACAGAGTGGGACAAAGATATTTTCTAACGAGATCGTTCGATCAAATTGGAACTATCAGTTTACAAAGGAACTCTCGCTACGGTTTATCGCTCAATATGATAAAACTGAAGCGGGCCCAGCAACGCGACTGAAAGATGATGAAAATTTAAACTTCGACGTCCTGTTGCGTTATGTAATTAATCCCTGGTCAGCTTTCTATGTGGGTTATAACTCTAACCAAAGTAACTTTGATATCGTAGATGTCGAGGGCGAAAGAGAATTAATTGTAGCTAATGATCTACGCCGCGAGGGAGATCAGTTCTTCGTGAAGTTCTCCTACCTTTTCCAACGGTAAAAAAATAGCACTTATCTTTTACAGAACCTGGTGAATGCGCTAGTTTTATGTGCTAGCGAAATAACAAAGGCTGTCGACTAGCCTAAGATCGGCAGAACGGACTACACAAATGGCTGGAATCCTCTCTAAAGAACACATTATTGCGCCCTCGGATTACA
Source organism: Gammaproteobacteria bacterium (assembly GCA_029242705.1). GTDB lineage: Bacteria > Pseudomonadota > Gammaproteobacteria > Pseudomonadales > Pseudohongiellaceae > UBA9145. Next base: position 30,519 of record JAQWTK010000003.1, read on the forward strand.
ATCGTTGGCGCGTTCCAGTGGCATCTGTAGCAATACACCTTTGTATAGGCTCAGTTTATGCCTGGAGTATCTACAACCCTCCTCTCACTCGTGTTCAAGGTGTCGTCACAAGTGCGGCTGATGATTGGAGCCTAAGTGCCGTTGTTTGGGTATTCACAGTAGCAATAGTGTCTTTAGGTTTGGCTGCAGCTTTTGCTGGAAAGTGGCTAGAGGAAGCTGGACCTCGGAAAGTTGTGTGGTTGCAGCTTTATGCTGGGGTGGTGGCTATGTAGTAGGGGCCGTTGGAATCCTCACACATCAACTTTGGTTACTGTATTTAGGCTACGGGGTGATCGGTGGCTGTGGTCTTGGTATGGGCTATGTTTCCCCTGTCAGCACTCTGATCCGCTGGTTTCCAGATCGCCGCGGAATGGCAACTGGTATGGCCATAATGGGTTTCGGCGGCGGCGCGATGATCGGAACACCCATGAAAGAATTTTTTATTCGTATGTTTTATAGAGCGCCAGAGTATTTAGGAACTACTGCAGATGTTAATTTGGTGACAGAGGCTGGCCGTCGCTTTGCCGAAATTGGTGGAGTTCTGCGCGAGGTCGTAGTGATAGGTGCCGCGGAGGTTAGGGATATGACCATCCCAGGGCCGGAAGGAGTTTATGTGGTTAATACTGGAGCGTCTGGAGTAGCTGAAACCTTCTTAGTTATTGGCCTTATATATCTAGCGGTTATGCTAATAGCAGCATTTTCTTACCGCATACCGGCCGAAGAATGGAAGCCCACAGGCTGGCAAGAACCGAGCGAAACAGAACGTGGCGCGTTGATTTCAAGCCACAACGTGCATATCGATGAAGCACTGAAAACTAAACAATTTTATCAATTATGGATAGTACTTTGCTTCAATGTCACTGCCGGCATAGGAGTTTTAGGGGTCGCCCGAACAATGATTACAGAGATTTTCGGCTCTTCTCTCCCTCAAATTGTAGACACCACCTTCGCTGCCACATATGTAGTCATGATCAGCGCCTTCAACATGGTCGGTCGCTTTATATGGGCCAGCGCCTCAGACTATATTGGAAGACGGAATACTTATTGGATATTTTTCCTACTCGGAATTGTTTTGTATCTATCGATACCTTTCTCTGCACAACAGGTAAGTGCAAGCCCTTCAGTTGTATGGTTGGTTTATTTTTACGCTGCAACTATGATTATCTTCACTATGTATGGGGGCGGCTTTGCGACTATACCCGCATACCTTGCTGACATTTTTGGCACAAAATACGTAGGTGGTATCCACGGACGACTGCTAACAGCATGGAGCACCGCAGGTGTATTAGGGCCATTGGCAATTACGTCCTTACGGCAAAATTCGGTTAACAATGCTATCAATGATTTGGTAAAGCTCATCGAGCCGGCAACTTTTCAAGCACAATTCGGAGCTGGAATTGATCAGTTAGAAACCTTAGTGGCCTCTAATACAGTTAACATATCGAGGCTCCTAGAAATTGCGCCAGCAGGCACCACAGACCCAACGAGCAGCCTTTATAATTCGACAATGATATTAATGGCAGCGTTGCTCGCAATAGCACTAGTTAGTAATGCTCTTATGCGTCCAGTTGACGCAAAACATCATTTAAAAGAAGGATGATTCTTTAGTTTAATAGAGTAGTAATTTCACCTTCGTCTGGAAACCTTCCGATTTTATGTTTTGAAAAGACCAATCTATCGTCTACCTTAACATCAAATACACCACCGGAACCTGGAACTAATAAACTTTCAACACCAGTTTTATCTTTTAGTTCTAGAGACACACGGTCTGCTTGCGGTCGATAGTTTCAAGCGGCACAGTATAGGATTTCAATCTTCATTATGATTATTTCTCCAAATTTCTAACTTCATTCGCAAAAGAAAATAGCTTTATTACAAAAAGTCAAAGAATACCACTAAATACAGTACTCATCTTAATGTAAGATAATGACCATGAAAAATTATAAGAAGATATAAATATGATAATGCCATTCAAAAATCTCACCTGGACTCCCATAGCCTTATGGATTTTAGCGACATCGTTATTAGGTCAAGAGACACCGGAAACATGGTATGAAAGTGGCCAAGAACGCGTTGAGAAAAATCTTTCTCTGCGACAAGGGTCAGGCGAAGCTCCAGTCGCAAAAAACATAATATTATTTATCGGAGACGGGATGGGAATTTCCACTGTAACTGCCGCTCGCATTCTGGCGGGTCAGCTGGAAGGAAACACGGGAGAAGAGCATGAATTATTCTTCGAAACCTTCCCAAATCTGGCTTTGGCTAAAACTTATAACACAAATGCTCAGGTGCCAGATTCTGCAGGCACTATGTCCGCAATTGTAACCGGAGTAAAAACTGACCGCGGGCTAATTAGTGTTAATCAATACGCAAATCGAGGAGACTGTAACTCAGTCGACGGAAACGTTGTTGAAACGTTCCTAGAAAAAGCTGAGCTTAAGGGGATGTCGACAGGCGTGGTAAGTACAGCAAGAATCACTCATGCTACTCCGGCAGCCAATTATTCACATTCTATGGAACGTGATCATGAAGATGATAGAGATGCGAGTGGGCTTCGAAATGCTGGGGACTGTTCAGATATCGCCAAACAGTTAATTGAATTTTCTGAGAATATTTCGGGAAGCGATGGTTTAGAAGTGGTTCTTGGCGGGGGTCGCCGTAGTTTTATACCGCGTATCGAAAATGCTGATCCAGAAACTGGCGGGCCAGGCGAGCGACTTGATAATCGAGACCTCACCCTTGAGTGGATAGAAAGGTATGAGAATAGTTCATATATTTGGAGTAAAGAACAGTTTGACGCTGTTGACCCGAGCAGTACTGATCATTTGCTGGGTCTATTTAACTCATCCCACATGCAATATTCACCCGACATCGAAGCTGATGTAGGAGGTGAGCCAACATTGAGTGAGATGACTGCCAAAGCCATCAGCATACTCAGTCGAAATGACAAAGGATTCTATTTAAACGTAGAAGCTGGGCGAATAGATCATGCACATCACGCTACAAATCCATACAGAGCATTACACGACACGATAGAGTTAGCTAAGGCTGTGGAGACTGCCTATGGAATGGTCGATCTTGAAGATACCTTAATTATAGTAACCGCAGACCACAGTCATGTTTTTACAATCGCAGGGTACCCCAAGCGAGGCAACCCTATCTTAGGAAAGGTTGTTGGTACAGACTCAACTGGAGAACCGAGGTCCGAACCTTCACTCGCGGCCGACGAACTGCCCTACACGACCCTAGGCTATGCTAACGGCAGAGTAAACTACGAACAACCGGAAGAGGATGCTGCAGATGCCGCACATGCAGCTCCGAGTAGCATGGCCACTCGCAGCGACCTAAGCCAAATAGACACAACTCATAAAGACTATCGTCCAGAGACCCTTATTCCCATGCGTAGTGAAACTCACGCAGGCGAAGATGTAGCAATATATGCGGCGGGGCCAGGATCTGATTTAATTCGTGGCGTAATGGAGCAGCATGTAATATTTCACGTAATGATGGAAGCTACTAGAATGGGGATACGTCAATAAAATTGCTCGGCAATAACCTTAAAACTTTAAGCCTCTCGTCATTCCCTATGTGAAATTATTCTATCCTCTAATATTTTCTAATACGGAATCGACGATAGAAACTGCTTTATCAAGGTAAGCATCTTCAATATTTAAAGGAGGGAGAAGACGAACCATATTGGAACCACACTCTCCGGCCAATAATCCTCGATCTCTTAGCGCTGAAACAAAATCAGTATTTGAAATCTTACATTTAATACCAATCATTAATCCCAAGCCATGTATAGATTCAATCGCGTTTGGATATTTTGATTGTAGGCTTGATAACCTACCATAGAGGTATTCACCTTTTCGTATTACGCCCGCTAAACATTCTTCATCCAACAACAAATCCATAACAGCATTACCGACAGCGGCGGCCAAAGGATTACCACCGAATGTACTTCCATGAGTTCCCACAACCATAGTCTCGCCAACCGCGTTACTGGTTAAGCAAGCACCTATTGGAAAGCCTCCCCCTAAGCCCTTAGCTAAAGCCATAACATCTGGAAAAACCTCGTAATGTTGGTGAGCGAAAAGATGACCTGAGCGTCCAACCCCACACTGCACCTCATCGAACATTAGCAATATCCCTTCTTTATCACAAAGCTTCCGAATCTCTACCAAATATTTTTTTGAAGCAGGACGGATTCCTCCCTCCCCTTGAATAGGTTCTAACAATACGCCGGCTGTAGAGGAGTTAATGGCGTCTCTTAACGATCCTATATTTCCCCACTCAATATGATCAAAACCTTGATCGGAAGGTATGAAATTTTGCATGTGAGATTTATTTCCTGCAGCGGCTACGGTTGTAATAGTCCGCCCGTGAAAACTGTTATCAAAACCAATAATCCGTGTTCGCTCAGGATTACCATTCGTCGCGTGATAACTGCGCATTGCCTTCAACCCGGCTTCAACTGCTTCGGCTCCAGAATTCGCAAAAAAAATGTTATCTGCAAAACTTTCTTTTACTAAACGCTGTGCCAAGCGCTCCGCCGCCGGGATTCGAAATAGATTAGAAACGTGCCACAGCTGTCCCGCTTGTTCATTAAGGGCAGCAATTAGATGAGGATGCGCGTGACCAAAACTAGTTACGGCTATACCTGATAAAAAGTCGAGATAAACATCACCCTGCTCCGAGAATAATTCGCAGCCTTTACCATGTGTAAATATAAGATCGCGAGGCGGATTATAGTTTGGCCAAAGCGCGTCCCGTGAATCAATTACCATTACCTAGTCTTTTCCTGTCAAACTAGTTTTATACGTCTCCGATAAAAATGCTACAGAGATTATCGTTAATAGTGACGCTAACGCCATATACACCGACACCCAAAAAATCGAATATTCGGCCCAAAGTATCGTAGCGATAGTGGGCGCAAAGGCACCACCAATAATCGCACCTACCTGATACCCTAAAGACGCACCAGAATAACGAACCTCCGTCGGAAAAAGTTCGGTAAAAAATGCCGCTTGTGGACCATACATCATACCAAGAGCGCAAAGCCCCAAACTAATTCCCAAAACACTTAACCAGAAATCCCCTGTAGAAACGAGAGGAAACAACGCAAATGCCGCGACACCGGTTAACGCTGCGCCCAACATAAAAACACCTTTACGACCATGTCGATCTGAGTAAGATGAAGCCCAAAATTGAGCAGCTATTTGCAAAGCAGAAGCAATCAAAACTGCCACAAGGACTGTGTCCCGAGTCATTCCTCCTCCATTAGCATCGCTTCCATAGGCGAGAATAAAACCTATGAGAATGTAGAAATTTACCTGCACAGAAAGGAAAGCACCTGCCGCAAGCGTAATCCTTTTAGGGTACTTGGCAATCGCTTCTAAAACTGGAGAACGTCGAACCGTCTCACTACTCGATTGAGCCTCTGCAAGGCGCTTTTTCTGTAACGCCTCAAGCTCCTTAAAAGCCGCTGTGTCTTCTACATGCAACTGCACATACATAGAAATGCCAATCAACACGACGCTAGACAAGAAAGGAATACGCCAACCCCAAGCCTGAAAGAATTCTTCTGAAACCAGCGAACTAATAATTATAAAAGCTAAGTTTGCTAATATTACACCTACCGGAGCACCAGCCTGAGCATAAGCCCCGTAATAACCTCGTTGGTCGGAAGGGGCGCTCTCGGTAACTAATAGCATAGCCCCGCCCCATTGACCTCCTATGGCCAGACCCTGAACAAAACGCAAAACCGTAAGCAGAATGGGTGCTGCAATTCCTATTGCCGCATAAGTAGGCATTAACCCAATTAAAGTTGATGCCACTCCCATAATCATCAAAGCGATTACTAAGGTTCTCTTGCGACCAATACGATCACCAAAATGGCCGAAAATAATACCCCCAACAGGTCTTGCGATAAAACCAAAGGCAAAAGTTCCAAAGGATAAGATTAGACCCATAGTTGGCGTTGATTCTGGGAAAAACGCCGTAGGGAAGACTAGAGCTGCAGCGGTCGCATATAAGAAAAAGTCATACCACTCAATACTGGTGCCGGCAAGCGCTGTAACTGCGACCTTGCGCATACTCGACCTAAGATGAGCATCATCAACCTTTGCCATATCCGAATTCTCTTGATCTGACATATAGTCTCCCCCAAAAGCTTTTATTTATTTATCATTTCACTTCGATGAATGAAGCATAGCAAGAATGAGATAGAATCTTCATCTCTTTATGATCATTTTCCAGTATCATTCAAAAAATGCTTTTATATACGATATTCCGTTACTTCCACTATCTTGCAATTTTTGCTCTGGCAGGATCACTTTTCGTAGAAAATATAGCGATAAAGCCGACTATAAATAGAGAAGATGTCAAAAATTTAGCAAGGATAGATATCGCCTATACCATTAGTATTGGCCTGGTTTTTCTGTTTGGTCTCACGCTTTGGCTTTGGGTAGGCAGACCCAGCGCTTTTTATTCCTACAATATTCTGTTTCTGGGGAAGCTTGCAATGTTCACCACCTTAGCATTACTTTCAATTTATCCCACGATATTTTTTAGAAAAAATCGTAAGTCTAATGAAAAAGAAATAAGGGTTCCCAGAGTCGTATCGTTACTGCTAAGAATTCAACTTGGTGTGCTCATAATTATTCCAGTGCTAGCTTTTTTAACGGCTCGCGGAATTGGCGCAAATATCTGACAGCAAATATTTATGGACTTAAAAAATAGCTTTACGCTGATTTTAGGGTCTTAAAATTTTTGTTGTTCGTATTCTTCCTACCTTTCTGATAATCTCGATAGCAATTCGACGTATAAAATTCCCGGAAGCGCGATGAATAAGAAAAAGGTTTTAAAAAGCAATAATCGGAGAAAAGATAACCACTCTGACGGTATGATTTTAAACCATGGCGCGGCATCTAGACGCGACTTCTTGACAAATACAAGCGTAATTTCTTTAGCCACTGCCCTAGGCATGACAATACCCTTCGCTCGATTTATGCCGGAAGGATTCATACCAGTTGCCTTTGCCGCTCAAAATAATCCCGATACGATTGAGGGTAAAGAGGGTCTTATCATCCTCAATGACAGACCAATAAATGCTGAAACTCCAGCTCATTTACTAGACGATAATATAACGCCGAATCACCGTATGTTTGTCCGAAACAATGGGATACCTCCGGAAAACATTAGTCCAGATAATTGGACCTTAGAAATAACCGGGGAATCGTGCGTAACTCCAACCACATTTACCATCAAAGACCTAAGGGAACGATTTGAAGAGGTTACTTTGCAACTACAAGTGGAATGTGGTGGTAATGGAAGAAGCGAATTCGTTCCAGCTGCTAGCGGAAACCAATGGACAACTGGCGCAATAGGTTGCCCGAAATTCACTGGCGTAAGATTGAGAGACGTTCTCAACTTCTGTGGCATAACTACAGATGCTCAATACGTTGGCTACTATGGAGCAGATACCCATACTAGCGGAAACCCAGATTTAGATGCGATTTCTCGCGGTGTTCCAATCAGCAAAGCTATGGAAAGAGAATCCATAATTGCTTGGGCAATGAATGGAGAGGATATTCCAAAGCAGAATGGCTTTCCCCTGCGGTTAGTCTGTGCCGGTTGGCCTGGATCTGTTTCAGGTAAGTGGTTAAATCGTCTTGTCGTACGTAACCAAATACATGACGGTGAAAAAATGGCGGCACCATCATATACGGTGCCGCGGCTTAAAGTTGCGCCTGGCAGTAAAATACCGAATGAAGATATGCGCATTATCGAATCCATGCCCGTCAAATCTCTAGTGACTTTCCCGGAATCTGGCATCAGCCAAGACTATAGACAGCGATTACCAGTCAGAGGCCATGCATGGGCAGGTGATGACCAAATAAGCGGTGTGTTTCTTTCTATAGATTTTGGTGCTACCTGGTTACCAACTGCAGTTAGCTCGGCCGCTAATCGACTCGCTTGGCAAAATTTCGAATCCTGGGTCCAATTTCCTGAGCCGGGTTATTATGAGATTTGGGCAAGAGCCATGGATAATGTAGGAAGATCGCAACCGATGGTTGTTCCGGGCTGGAATCCAAGAGGATATTTAAATAATGCATGCCATCGAATTGCAGTCCAGGCAACTTAATGACCAAAATGAAAAATATATTGTATTTTATACTGGGAGTTATTTTTTTTGGAACGCAAGGTGCTAACTCAGCCGCACAAAATAACGAAGAAATTACAAACTTGACCTTGGCCGACGGATGGCAAAATGTTCAAGAAAACTGCACGGAATGTCATTCAGCTCTCTTAATCACGCAAAACTCTGGAAGCAGAACAGTGTGGGAGAGTCGTATTCGTTGGATGCAAGAAACTCAGGGTCTACAAGAGCTAGACCCGAAACTTGAAGATTCAATTCTCAATTATTTAGCTACAAACTATGGCCAAAAGACTTCTAGTCGCAGAGCCCCATTGAAAACTCTCTTTTTACCGAGTAACCCATACAACGCAACCCAATAATTAATTCGCTTAGTATTATTCTGCGATACACCAAAATTATCTGACGCGTTGTCTACCAAATGCAGCAGCCTCTGCTTCTCTAATCGTCCTCTCAGCAGCATAGGGAAGAATGTAACCGTCTTCTAGATTTTTTTCGACGACAGCCTTAATTGCATCCAGATAGGTATTATGGTCGGGATATAAAAAATTAAGTGTTTCCTGGCCGAAGGGTTCATGTGATCCATATAAGGTACAAAACCGATTTACCACATCGTTATTAAAACCAGTATTGGTTGCAGTTGGAACAACATGTTCAGCCAACCTGATACCTCCAAGAATATTTCCATACTCATCCCGAGCAAACTCGAGCTGCGGCATCATGCGGCTAACCTTTAGTGGCTCTGCAGTCGGAGGAGCAACATCATCTTTAATCCAACTAACCAAATGCTCGAAAGCCGCATTGAAAGGGTCTCGAAATGGTATGCGACTATGGGCTGGAATTTCGCATCCTACATCTCGTGCTAAAGCTTGCGACAGCGGCATTCCTTCACGAAGAAGGCGGGTCTTAGAGTACTCTATCTCAAAGTCGTAATCGGCATGAGCGGTTCCGGCTACTTCCCATTGTACAAAGGTATCAGTGTTTGGCTGCGGAGTTGCCGCTCTTCTGCGCATATCTGTTTCAGCCATAATCTTGAAGACCTTGACCTTTTGATCGTCACGAATTCGACCGCCACCACCATGGACCATAACCCCGTCATAAATAGGCTCCAAAGGGTGAATGTTGTTCAGGTAAACTGCTAGTCGACTCGCCGATTGTGAATGCCCCGTCGCAATAATAATATCCGCTTTTAGTCCACTTAAAATATCGGTTTGATCATTCGCTTGAGGGTCGCCTACCCGATTAATTGCTTTCCCAACTGCTGAGAAAATATCATAGGAAAGAGCATCACGACTGACCATTCCATCGTGGGTCGTATCTAAGCTTGCGTAACGCCCAGGACTCCATTCTTGCATCGTATCTATTCCCATTTGTTGAGCAGATACAGCCACATAGGCATAACCTTCGCGAATAAAGTGCGCGCCAGAATACCACCAATCTATATCTTTATCAGGACCACCAGTAACATTTATCCACTCGACGATCACAATACCATTGAAGCTCTCTTGAGGAGGTTTTCTTACGATAAGACGCGTTCGGTAGCGGTGATCGTCGCTGATTATTTCTGCATTTTCAAATTCAGGGCTACTATATTGATTAGCGATTCCCTCAATGAAATATTCCTCTTCGACATATCCCGACGAAACAAGATCAATTGCGGACGCAGAGTAAATAAAATCACGAGAGGGACTTCCAGAGGGATCGGAATCTATTGGTCCAATTATTGTGGCATCTGGCACTTGTGAAAAACTCAAACTCCAAACGCTTACAAAATAAGCTAGAAATATCAATCTTATTGTCTTACGCACTCACCCTCTCCGATTAGTTAATCAGTAATTTTTCCCAAAGAATAATCGATCCTAATTTAAGTTTTCTTTATATACAGCTCTAGCTTCATCAAATTGATTATATACATGATCTTTTTCTTTCTGTGATCGCCAACCTGGCCAGTCCTCCGCGAGATCCTGCAATTTATCAATCCAGTCTAGCGCATATTTTACAGCATTAGCATTTCGAATTGGCTCGCCATCCACCTCAAACCAAATAGGGTGAGTAAAAGCTTGAGCATAATTCACATCCAAAACACCACGATTCTGAGGTAAGCCCTCAGTCCGTAAGTGACACCAACCGGACCGTTCTACTTCGTGCTCATAAGTCAAATCTAACGCAGTGCCATCACCACGAACTGGAAATCTCTTTATTTCTTCTCCATCACAAAACAAAGAAACATTTTCAAGCTCTTCTATGGATCTCAATTGCCCGGTTAAAACCACCTTTCCACCGCCAGCCGGCAAATTAACCGTATCTCCTGGTAGTGCCGAGCCCGCCTGAAGCTCAATGAGGGGCCCGGAAGTAACCATAGCGCGACCTCGAGTTAAAGCATTAAACCATGCCTCCATCGATAGCCCTTGATTACCCGTATAGACATAGGTTCTAAAAGAGCCCACTAATTTACTACGATGGAGGGAGCTAATAGAATCTTCACCGCCAGTAGCGGTGACACGAAGCCCATTATTCCATACGGCATACATGGGAAAGAATGCTGCTCTGCTCGAATCAGACCACTCCAAAGCATCCGTTGCACCAAGAGCAGCATCAACGATAAAGCCCTTCCCTCCTCCTAAATTAGTTTCTAAGGGGTCTTCTTCGCCTAAAAAAGGGTGAACATAGCCCGTGACCGCACCTTGTGATTTTGCTTTAAATAACATGTCCGTGTTACTGGGATACAAACTTTCGATAGCTGTACCTTCATAGCCTGTAACAAAGGGAGAAATTAAATGATCCCTAAGCCCGAACATAAAGACATGCCCATAGAAAGGGGGCCTATATTCCTGTCCAACAACAACTATCTGATCACTTTCTGAAATAGAATGCGCGACACCACCCGGCTCGAAATAATGATAATCAAGTATACGATTATCTTTATTAGCTACTTGCTCTAGCACAAGGTCTTGATCTTCGGCTCGAGACATCATCATCAAGTTCTCCAGCGTATTATGCAGGTTCCCCCCATAGTTTGCATGCACGTGGGTTGAGGCGCTGTACCATCCTTTAGCTGCCATATCAGTAAGTCGTTTTAAGCGCACTGTAATTTCAGACACCTCATTAGCTATAACTTCAATTTCAATTTCTTCGGGAAGAAATTCAAACCCTTTTACAATTTTTAAGCTAGTTTTCCCCTCTGGTAAAGTTACATTGAAAACTCCCTCATTATGAAAAATTAAATCTCCACGAGTTCCCGCCCGAGCATAAGCGTAATTTGGCGTGTAAAATTTACCATCACTGGCAGTAAGATGAATCCTATTATGAGTCGTCTGCTGAGAGCTTGCATCGACAACCCTAACGGACACAGAGCCCATCGCTCGCTTGTAATGCATTTCAGTAATTTCTCGTTTGATTAATTTCCCCCCATAGGTTTCAAGCAAACGGAGTTCAGATAAACCTGGTTCATTAGAGATAAAAGCTATCCATTCACCATCGGGAGACCAACGAGGATGAAACGCGTCATGATCATAGAAAGTTAGCTTATATGGTTCTCCGCCAGCAGTAGGTTGGACATAGAGATTATTATATTGATCGGCGGAACCACTGGTTGAGCTATAGACAAAACGCTTCCCATCCAGAGAAACATCTGGTCGTGTTCTATATAATGATTGCTCTGCGAGCACCGTAGTTGCTTCCTCAATTCCGCTAGCTTTCGCGGGAACTAGAAGGACATTTCCAGAACCTAGCGGCACATCGCGATTAGAAACGACTAACAACTCATCGCCACCCGGCAACCAGGATGGGGCAATATGCATATCCCATCGACCGAAATAGAGTCGATTTCTACCAAAATCATTATCAGTAGAAACTGCTATGGGCTCACCCACCCAGCGCCCATCCATTATTCCCCTTATATACAAGTTAAAGTACCCATTAGGATTTGTAGAAATATACGCAATCTTTGTTCCATCGGGCGAGAAAACAGGATCCGTATAAATCGCTTGGTCATCTGTTAATTTCGAAATCTCTCCGGTTTCGACATTTAAAATTTCAAGTTGAATTCTCTGGTGGTCATAATCGGCAGTAAAGACTATCCAACGACCATCTGGAGACCAAGTGGGCGAAGAATGATATGCGTCACTACTATAAGTAATTTCATAGGCAACCCCAGTTTTTGGATCGACTTTCCAAACTGACCCCTGCATCGCTACTCCAATCCACCTGCCATCTGGCGACCATTCAGGAGCCCATGGTGTTGAACTAGGAGACGGAGGGAAATAAAAGTTGTGCATGTAGTTTCCACCACTGCGCGCATCAGGATAAAAGCGACTTTGGCCAGAGGCGGAGTTAATGAAGGTCAAGAGCACAAAAATCGAACTCAATAAAAGTATCAAATACTGCCAACGTGATCTCATGCTGCGGCCTACTATTGAAAATTAACTTCATAGCATTTTACTGATACCGGCTCAAAATACACGCCCAGTATTAATATATTTTTAGGTAATCTGCGCATTTACAAAAATTGTTTATCAGAAGCACAAAACATTTGATTGAAGATAGGGTGGTTTCAATAATAAACCGGCGCATACAGTGCTCTTCCTAGAAATCCTAAACATAGTGTAGACTTATTGGGATCAAGAAAAATTAGAATCAAAAATGGCTCTAGGTTTAATTAATCTCTCAAATGTTAGGTTAGATGCCAAAACACCGGGATATAATAAAGATTAGTAGATATATCTTATCAATCGATCAAGGAACGACCAGCAGCCGCGCTGTAATACTTGACCACAGCGGCCGTCCTATTGGTCTCGGGCAAAAAGAATTTAAACAATATTTCCCTGCTAATGGTTTGGTTGTGCATGATACAAATGAAATTTGGCAGAGCACTCTTTCAAGCTGCAAAACTGCCATGAATAAAGCTGGCGTGGTCGCAAAAGAAGTTACATGTATCGGCATAACAAATCAAAGAGAAACGACAATAGTCTGGGACAGGAAGACCGGTGAGCCAATCCACCCGGCCATCGTATGGCAAGATCGGCGGACCGCAGATTACTGCAATTCCTTACGAAAAAAATATGCTAAAAAAATTCAGGTAAAAACAGGATTAGAACTCGATCCCTATTTTTCGGCTACCAAGTTGCGATGGTTACTTGAAAATATTCCGAAAGCAAGAAAAAAGGCCGAAGCCGGACAACTTGCCTTTGGCACTGTAGATACTTATCTACTATGGAAATTAACTGCAGGTAAAAGTCACTATACAGACGCTACTAATGCGTCTAGAACTATGCTATTTAATATCGAAACCCAAGAATGGGACCCCGAATTACTAAATCTTTTTGATATCCCGAAAGAAGTTTTACCTGAAGTTAAAGATTGTGGGGCTGACTATGGTGAAACTGATAGTTCCATTCTGGGCAACTCTATTACCGTTAGCGGAATGATTGGAGACCAGCAAGCTGCAGCATTTGGCCAATGCTGCTTTGAGTCCGGGGAAGCTAAAAGTACTTATGGGACTGGCGGGTTCTTGCTGTTAAATACAGGCAAATCGATTGTGTATTCTTCAAATCGACTGCTATCTACGGTTTGCTATCGCCTAGATGGTTGCACCAGTTACGCTATCGAAGGCAGTATTTTTATGGCTGGAGCAACAATACAATGGCTCCGAGATAAACTGGGGTTAATCGAAAATGCGGCTGCTTCTGAATTACTTGCAAGAGAAAGTAACGATGATTCTAGTGTTTATCTTGTACCCGCATTCACTGGTTTAGGAGCGCCTTATTGGAACCCTGATGCCCGAGCGTCCATACACGGCATGACACGTGATACAGGAGTCAAAGAACTAGTAGCTGCCGGGCTTATGTCGACCGTTTACCAAACCAAAGACCTGATAGATGCAATCGTTTCCGACGGCGCATTACTTTCGGCTCTCAGAGTCGATGGCGGTTTAACCAATAACAACTATTTTAATGAAAAACTAGCGGATATTCTAAACCACGAAATTCATCGGCCAGTCATTACGGAAACGACGGCATTAGGCGCTGCTTATGTAGCTGGTTTACAGGCGGGAATTTTTACCTCACTCGACGCAATCGCTAAAAACTGGCAATTAGATCAGAGATTTATTCCCAGCAAAGGAAAAGCATGGCGTGATAAACAATATACTGGCTGGAAACTAGCTGTGAAAAAGACGATATCTTAGGAGCAAAAATTATGGAATTACATTTGATTCGTCACGGCCAAACAGATTGGAACGAAGAACGACGAGCTCAAGGTCAAAGCGATTCTCAGTTGACAGCAACGGGAAAACAACAAGCACTTGATCTAGGGACTCTAATAGGTCAGTTTGATTTTGATAAAATCTTTTGCAGTAGCTCGCTTAGAACAAAGCAAACCGCGGAACGTATTTTCGTAAATCCCAAGTCGGATATTGAATATCTCGATTCATTGAGGGAAATATTCCTTGGACCTTGGGAAGGATTGCTATATGACGATATTCAATCTAAAGACCCCGGATCTTACCGACATTTTTGGCAGGAACCGCACCTTTTCAATGTAAAGGGCGCAGAAACATTTTATCAACTCCAACAACGTGCGATAAAAGCTGTGCATTCAATTGCGGAAAATTTTTACGGAAAAAAGGTAGCCATTGTCAGCCATGGCGCACTAATTAAAACTTTACTCTGCGATGCTGAAAACAGAACTATAGAAGAACTATGGAAACCTCCAAATATGCATAATTGCGCCCACAGTATTATTAACTACGGGGCAGACAAAGTCGGTCAAATCACGCAATACGCGGATATTCCATTTGATAAATTATGTAGAGAATAGATATGCTTCCTCGCTCACTATTATTAATTAAGGTTGGAGTTTTTACTTGTTAATCTCTAAGAAATCACACTATATCTGCCTATATATAGCCATAGTCTTGTTTGTACTATTAATTTGTCAGCTTATTGGTATTTGGGTAAATGACAATATTGCCCAAAATAGCAGCTTGAAAATCAGCAATTTCTTGTACTTAACCCACATTAGAAATTTCGGCGGAATATTTGGTCTTGCACAAAACATGGGGTGGCTATTCGCCCTAATTGGCTTTGGCTTGTTGATAGGTGTTTCAGTCTATCTCTGGATTGGTGCAGACGCGAGGGGGTATGAATATATTTGTTTTGGGCTGATCGTCGGCGGTGGAGCCAGCAATATATTGGATCGTATAATTTATGGAAGCGTTATCGATTTTATCGACATTCAACATATCCCTTATTGGAATTATATATTTAACACGGCAGACGTTATGATTCATTTAGGAATTTGGCCAATGCTTATTTTAAGCTTCTACACATCCAATAGAATCAAAAAATAGTGAAAATCTAAACGATTGATGATTTAAAAGGAATACGGCTGCTATGGAAAGATATAGTGGAGTTTTAGCTCCGGTAATAACACCATTTAAAAAAGACCTAACCCCGGATAAAGAACGCCTAATTGCGCATAGTCGCTGGATTCTTTCGAAAGGCGCAAATCTAGCTGTGTTCGGAACCAATAGCGAGGCCAATTCACTGTCAGTTAATGAAAAAATTGATTTATTAGAACATTTAGTATTTTCTGGAATCAGTGGCGAATCATTAATGCCTGGCACAGGTTGCTGCGCACTTAGCGATACTATTCAACTAACTAAACACTGCATCGAATTAAGCTGTCGTGGAGTGCTCATGCTTCCTCCTTTTTTTTACAAAGGTATCTCTGATGATGGAATTTTTGGTTTCTATGCAGAAGTTATAGAGCAAGTCGCAGATGAAAATTTATCAATTTATCTTTACCATATTCCGCCTATTTCACAGATTCCTATTTCAACCTCATTGATTGAACGATTAGCAAATAGATATCCAATCAATATCGCTGGCATTAAAGATAGCTCGGGCGACTGGAATCAGACCGCGGAATTTAATCAACTTGGTATACCTGATTTTCGCGTTTTCTGTGGCTCCGAAAGCTTTCTGCTACAGAATATGCACGCTGGAGGGGCGGGTTGCATATCTGCGACCGCAAATGTTAACCCGTTACCCATCAGCGAATTATACAAAAACTGGAATCGCGAGAGTGCAGACAAGTCACAAGAAAAACTCAACCAGATACGAATGATCTTTCAATCATTCCCTATGATACCCGCACTGAAAGCTGCAACTGGCATATATTCAAAGCAAATGGAATGGAACACAGTGCGGCCACCTCTAATGGCGCTCTCAGTTAAAGAAATTGCTTCCCTAAAGGCCCAGTTAGATCAAGTCAATTTCTCTATGGAAGGACTCGCTAATTGATAGCAATTAAAGCCTAAATTGATGCAACATCTCGTAACTTTTTCAAGATGGACTTTATTGCACGTATACGGTAGCCTCAGGGTAGAAGTATATTTGAATGATTTTAGCAGTTTATTTTTAAATTATTGATTTATATATGTTTATTTTTATTTTTCGCAAGCCGACTTAACAAATCACGAAGAATAAATGCTCAAGGATTTTATACTCATTTTTATCAACGAGGCGAAAAATGATAAGAAAAGTAGATAACTGGAACCGCATTAAAACAATAATCTTAATTGGGCTAATTTTAGGAGGGTCAAATACTCTCTTTGCGGCTCAAGATGACGTGGAATGGCTAACTCTGGGTAATGATTATAGTAATACTCGGTATACAACTTCCGAAGAAATTACGCGCGAGAACTTTGACCAATTAGAGGTTGTATGGGAGTGGGATGGGGCTAGCCTCGGTGCTGCGAGTGGAAGATCTACCCCAAGTTACATTAATGGGACTCTCTACACGGTTGCCGGATCTCGCCGCCATGTCGTAGCTATTGACCCAAAAACCGGTGAAACAATTTGGAGTTATAGGCTTCCTAATACCGGGCGCTGGGAATATTCGATGCGTTCAGATTATGGAAAAGGTATAGGTTATTCCGAGGTAGACGGTAAAGGAGTAATTTATATGATCACGCCGGGATTTTTCCTAACAGCGCTTGATGCAGAGACAGGAGCTCCTTTAGACGGATTTGGTGAGCCTATTCCCATTGATGGTTTTCCTGATGGCGGCGTCGTTGACCTGCTAGCAGACCTAGGACACCCTTATGACCCTTATGAAGGAATCCCTTTAGAAACTGGTTATATTACAGGCTCTTCTCCACCAATCGTGGTTAATGACACAGTAATTGTGGGTAATTCTGCGGAACAAGGATATAACCAAGCGCGTATTGAAAACGTTCCAGGTGACATCCTTGCCTATGATAAGCGCACAGGTGATTTTAAGTGGAAATTCAACGTAATTCCTAAACCAGGAGAGTATGGCCATGAGACATGGGAAAACGATGCATGGCAATGGACTGGCGATGTTTCTTCTTGGGCTCCTATCTCCGCAGATATTGAGAATGACCTGGTTTACATCCCAACCAACGGAGCAACCATAGACTACTATGGAGGATTTCGACCAGGAGACAATCTTTTCGGCACGAGCCTAATCGCACTAAAGGCTAGCACTGGTGAAAGAGCTTGGCACTTCCAAACAGTGCACCATGATATTTGGAACTATGACAACCCGATGGCTCCAGTTCTACTTGACCTTAACGTACCAGGGCAAGGTGAAGTCCCTGCAGTCATGCAAGTAACAAAGCAAAGCTTTGTATATGCCTTTAATCGCTTAACTGGAGAGCCTATCTGGCCAATTATCGAAAGACCAGTTCCTCAATCGACTGTGCCAGGGGAAGTACTTTCTGAAACTCAACCATTTCCAACGAAACCAGCTCCCTTTGATATTCAAGGAGTGTCGATAGACGATCTGATAGATTGGACTCCAGAGATTCGCCAACAAGCGATCAATGCTTTTGCGGATTATCAAATGGGCCCATTATTTAATCCTCCTATTCAGCGCGGTCACGAATCCGGAAAAAGAGCAGCAATGTTTTGCCCAGGCGGCGGCGGCGGGGCGAACATTACATCCCCTTCAGTAGCTGACCCCAATACGGGCTATCTATTTGTTTCATCACGCTCTGCTTGCAGTCCCGTAGTATTAGTGCCAGGAGAGGAAGCAGACTTGCAATATGAGCTGCCAACAGGGACTACGTTTGCACAATACGCTAGCGGTCCAGGAGCTGGAGCTCCGAGGCATCCATTTGGTATTCCTCTTTTCAAACCACCATTTAGTAGAATTACGGCTATTGATATGAATACTGGTGAGCATGCTTGGGTGATTCCAACTGGAGAAACGCCTGCCCGGGTGCAAGAGGTTATCGATGATAATAATCTTGATCTGCCAAATACCGGAACCGGTGCACTTGTGCCCATGGTAGTGACTCCTAATATGTTGGTTTATTCAGATACTAGAACCGATGGCATGCCAATGCTTTATGCTATTGATAAAAGCACTGGCGAAACAGTCAGCTCTATTGAGGTACCTGAACGCAGCAGATATGGTATGAGTTCGTGGACACATGAGGGGCATCAATACATTATGTTGCAAACGGGCCCTAAGCTTACTGCTATAGCACTGCCAGCAGCAAAGCCTGCGGACGCCGGGTACCATTAAGTTTGATTAGTAAATACTAAAAACCCAGCCACAGAAATGTGGCTGGGTTTTTTTGTGAAGTAAATCTCTCTTTATCTAATCTTAATCAATAGCTCAGTTTTTTATTAAGCTATTGATTGTTTTCGGAAGTCTTCCTGTCGTCAGGCTCACTCCCATAAGCACCATCATTCCGCCAAAAAGCATTGATATGCTAACAGTCTCTGCAAGAAAAAGACTACCCCATAAGATAGAAAAAAGTGGGATCAAGTAAGTCGTCATGATTGCTTTTTGTGGCCCTATTTTTCCAATTAACCGATAGAACAAAATATATCCAAACCCTGTACAAACTATTCCTAGAGCTAAAACGCTCAACCAAATAACCCCCCGAGGAATAACTTCTGGTTTTGCGATTACTGCGAAAGGCAGTAAAAGAATACTCGAAAAAAATAGACTTCCTGTTGTTATGGTTATTCCAGAAACTTCTTTTAACTTATAGGAAGCCAAATTAATCGCAATCCCATAAAGGGCGCACGCAATCAAAGCCGAAGGGATTGCTAAATAGCTCGTTACTCCAGACGTCTCTGAGGGATCAAAGACAAGAACAACAACACCAAATAAACCTACCAATAACCCTCCCAAACCAGACTTAGACATCCGATTTCGAAAGTACAAAAATCCAACCACGGTAGTAAAAATAGGTACTGTAGCATTTATTACAGAAAGAAGGCCCGCCCCCATATTAAGTGCCGAATATGCGAAGAAACAAAAAGGTATCGCCATATTCATTAAACTTATAAGTAAAATCATCCTCCAATGAGACCTTAATTCGTGATACTTCCCCATAAAGAAAAATACTGGGAGCAATACCACTAAGCCACTTAAAACACGCATTTCTATGAGGAAAATAGGACCGAAAGCTGGTGAAGCGACTCTTAGAAATAGAAATGAAGAACCCCATATCGCTGAGAGGATTAATAACTCAAAAAAATTTCTTAAATTCATTCCGGATCAACCTCTGTAAGAAAATAACTGCCGAAAAAAAACCCGATCGCTTCATAGCAATCGGGCTCAGTAACAGCTTAATTCAAGTTAGGTCTCTTCTGCTGATTCCGACTCTTCATCGAAATCATCCTCAGTTTTCAAAGGCCGATCTACAAGTTCAACGTAAGCCATTGGAGCCCTATCTCCTGTCCGCTCGCCACACTTCAGAATACGAATATAGCCCCCCGGACGCTCTAAATAGCGAGGACCTAACTCAGTAAAAAGTTTACCAACGGTTTCTTTGCTCCTAGTACGATCAAAAGCCAGCCTACGATTTGCCACTGAGTCTTTCTTAGCCAATGTTATTAAGGGCTCTGCTACAGACCGTAATTGTTTTGCTTTCACTAAAGTCGTTTTAATAATCTCGTGTTCCACTAATGACGAAGTCATATTCCGAAACATAGCAGATCTGTGTGAGCTATTCCGATTCAGTTGTCGACCACTATGTCTATGACGCATAACTTTATACCTTATTTTTACTAAGCAGCACGATCATTCGATTTCAGGCTGGATGGAGGCCAATTTTCTAAGCGTATTCCCAAGGATAACCCTCGAGTAGCTAAAACATCTTTGATCTCTGTTAGAGATTTTTTACCTAGATTAGGAGTTTTAAGAAGTTCAACTTCTGTACGTTGGATTAAATCTCCTATGTAATAAATGTCTTCCGCTTTTAGACAATTCGCAGAACGGACTGTTAACTCTAAATCATCAACTGGACGGAGAAGTATTGGGTCAATCTCATCTTCGTGTTCTTCTGGCTCAGCAATTATCTCACTTTGTAGATCAACAAATACACTTAATTGATGTTGTAAAATTGTTGCGGCACGCCGGATCGCTTCTTCAGGATCAATGGTACCGTTGGTTTCCAAATCGATTATTAACTTATCCAGATCCGTTCTCTGCTCAACCCGAGCATTCTCGACAGAGTAAGAAACTCGTAAAACCGGGCTATAAGAAGCATCTAATAATAGTTTGCCCACAGAACGTGTCTCATCATCCACTTCCACCCGGCTATCCGCTGGAGAATAACCTCTGCCTTTACGAACAGTAAGACGCATATTAAGTTCGCCATTTTTGTTGAGGTTAGCAATCACATGGTCAGGATTCATGATTTCAACATCATTATCCTCGGCAATATCACCGGCCGTAACTGTACCTGCCCCCTTCTTTGAAACTGTTAAAATAGCCTCTTCCCTATCATTGAGCACAACTGCGACACCCTTAAGGTTCAATAGAATTTCTATAACATCTTCCCCAACACCTTCAATTGTGCTGTACTCATGAACCACACCATCAATCTCAACTTCTTCGACCGCACAACCAGGCATAGAAGATAGGAGAATACGGCGTAACGCATTACCTAGAGTGTGACCAAAACCGCGCTCAAGAGGCTCCAAAACCACTTTAGAATGACAGTTTTCGTATTCATCTACTTGTATAACTTGCGGTGTAAGAAAATCTGATAAAGAAATTTGCATGTAATCTACCCTTTATATAATTAAGTCTCTACTTGGAATAAAGCTCAACGATTAAATTTTCGTTAATTTCTGGAGGGAGATCGGTACGATCTGGTTTACGAGTAAACTCCCCTTCCATTTTCGAAGAATTAACTGATACCCAATCAATTTCAGAGCGTTGCGCTGACAATTCCAACGCAGATTTTATTCTTAGTTGCTCTTTAGATTTTTCCCTTACCGCAACCACGTCTCCTTCAGCTACCTGATAAGATGGAATATTTACTATTTCACCATTCACACAAATCGATTTATGCGAGACTAGTTGACGGCATTCCGCTCGCGTTGAACCGAAACCCATGCGATATACAACATTATCAAGGCGACATTCCAATAGTTGTAACAAGTTTTCGCCTGTGGCTCCCTTTATTCGAGCAGCTTCTTTATAGTAGCCACGAAATTGCTTTTCTAGCACACCATAAATACGTCTGACTTTTTGTTTTTCACGAAGTTGAACACCATAGTCAGATAAGCGACCTCTCCGCTGACCATGCTGGCCCGGTATCGTGTCGGCTTTACACTTGCTATCTATAGGACGAACACCGCTCTTTAAAAAAAGATCAGTTCCTTCTCGACGGGATAACTTACATTTAGGGCCTAAATAACGGGCCATACTTATTCTCCTAATTTACACACGACGCTTCTTAGACGGCCGGCAACCATTATGTGGAATCGGAGTAACATCAGTAATGTTACTAACCTTTAATCCGCAGGTATTCAGAGCACGAACTGCGGATTCGCGACCTGGGCCTGGTCCATTAACTTTTACGTCAAGACTCTTTAAACCATAAAGCTCAATAGCTTGTTTTCCAGCTTTTTCTGCGGCAACCTGTGCCGCAAAAGGAGTGCTCTTTCTTGACCCTCTAAACCCAGACCCTCCGGCAGTAGCCCATGACAAAGCGTTCCCTTGCCTATCGGTAATAGTGATTATAGTGTTATTAAAAGAAGCATGAATAAAGGCGATACCGTCTATTACGGTATCACGCGTTTTCTTCTTTGCTGTTTGTGTGGCCATTTACTTACCTTCTTACTTAAATTTTTTATCTTACCCGTAAAAAAAGCTTATTTTCTGATCGGCTTTTTGGGCCCTTTTCGTGTTCGTGCATTGGTTTTTGTTCTTTGACCCCTGACGGGCAAAGAACGACGATGACGAATGCCTCGATTACACCCCAAATCCATCAATCTTTTAATATTCATAGACACTTCACGGCGAAGGTCACCTTCTGTAGGCAACTTCGTAACCTCAGCTCGAATACTATCCAGTTGCTCCGTGCTCAATTCTGAGACCTTCGCTGAAGGCTCAACACCTGCAACCTCGCATATGTTTTTTGCAGTAGTAGGCCCAATGCCATATACGTAACGCAAAGAAATTACAATGTGCTTATCATCTGGTATGTTAACCCCGGCAATACGTGCCATAGAATTATTTCTCCGTTTAGTCTTCTCTAGTTAACCTTGACGCTGTTTATGTCGAGGCTCTGCACTACAAATAACTCTTACCGAACCATTGCGCCTAATAACCTTACAGTTGCGACAAATCTTTTTTACTGACGTTCTAACCTTCATTATCCACCTCTCTAGTGCTAACTAGATCCCAGTCCTACCGTAGTTTCCCAACTTTGATTTTTTCATTAAAGAATCATATTGATTAGACATCAGATGAGACTGCACTTGTGACCAAAAATCCATAGTAACCACAACAGAGATAAGCAAAGCTGTTCCGCCTAAATTAAATGGAACATTCGCCATCATCTGCATAAAATTAGGTAATAAACAAACTAATGTAATATAAATTGCACCAAACATAGTTAACCGGGTTATCACACCATCAATATATTTCGCTGTTTGCTCACCAGGGCGGATACCAGGTATAAAGGCACCGGAGCGCTTCAAATTTTCCGCTACGTCCCTGGGATTAAAAACTAGTGCAGTATAAAAAAAGCAGAAGAATATAATCATTGCACTAAAAATAATGATATACAGTGGTTGTCCTGGCCCGATTAATAGAGCTAAGTCTTGCAACCATTCGGCTCCTTCAGATTGACCGAACCACTGGCCCAAAGACGCGGGAAAAAGCAAAATACTGCTAGCAAAAATAGCTGGTATAACCCCGGCCATATTAATCTTAAGCGGCAAATGACTAGCCTGAGCTTGGTACATTTTTCGGCCCTGCTGGCGTTTTGCATAGTTAACCGTGATGCGTCGCTGAGCACGTTCAACGTAAACAATTCCCGCTACAACACCCACCGCAATAAAGGCAACAACAAGTAGCAGTACAGCGCTGATTTGACCTTCATATGCTTGAGTTAGAGAAGACCCAACAGCGGCAGGGAAAAGAGCAACAATTCCAGCAAAGATTAGCATCGATATCCCATTGCCAATTCCTTTTTCCGTAATTTGCTCGCCCAACCACATCAAAAACATGGCACCGGTAACTAAAGAAATTATTGCCGTTAAATTGAATGCTAATCCTGGGTTATAAGCAATCGGCGACAACAGTCCAACCGTCATTCCCGTTCCTTGCACCGTCGCCAAAGCCAAAGCTCCATAGCGAGTATATTGAGTAATTTTTCGACGGCCTGATTCACCTTCTTTTTTCAATTGATCGAGCTGAGGATTAACGGCAGTTAACAACTGCATAATTATCGAAGCCGAAATATAAGGCATAATACCCAACGCAACGATACTCATTCGCTCTAAAGCACCACCCGAAAACATATTAAAAAGACCTGCAAAAGTGCCTTCATTTTGGTCAAAAAAAGCTTGCAACTGTACAGGGTCTATTCCGGGAACCGGAATGTGTGTACCAATTCTATAAACAAAAATAGCAAATAATAAGAATAACAAGCGAGCCTTTAACTCGCCGAGCCCAGCGCCGATATTTTCAGGATTTATGTTTGGTTTTTTTGCCATTTTTAAAAGTTTTTCTAAAATTATTAGAAAATTATATTTCTATTTTTCTTTATCATCATTTGCTTTATCAATAGATGAATCAGCTACCTTCGCTCTGGTTTTTGTATTATTTTTCTTTCCTTCAACAGCTTCTATTTCGATTACCTTACCACCGGCTTTTTCAATCGCCTCTTTTGCACCCTTAGAAACGGAGATGCCCTCTACAGTAAGTTTCTTAGTGACTTCTCCAGACAACATAACCTTAACTTTCTTAATGCTGGTTGTTATCATCCCCGCCTTTCGAAGGCTTTCCATTGTCACAATATCTCCATCAACTTTATTTAACTCTGACGTCCGAACCTCCGCCGTAACAAGACCAATTCTAGAGCTAAAGCCATATTTAGGCAGGCGCATTTGTAAGGGCATTTGCCCACCCTCAAAGCCCGGTTTTACTGTTCCCCCGCTTCGCGATTTTTGGCCTTTATGACCAGTGCCACATGTTTTGCCCCAGCCACTACCTATGCCACGTCCGACACGTTTCTTATTCTTAATGCTTCCTGGAGCTGGACTCAATGTATTTAGTTGCATAACTAGCCCTCACCTTCTACCGCTAACATATAATTAATTTTTTTTATCATTCCTCGCACTGAAGGAGTATCTTCTACCTCAACAGATTGATGCATACGGCGCAAACCTAAACCCTTCAAACATAATTTATGTTTTGGTAATGTCCCTATAGGGCTCTTAATTAAAGTAACCTTTACAATTTTTTTCTTTGCCATGACTCTTTACTTCATTTCAATAATATTGGTTCGTCTTTAAATCTTATTCCACAATTTACCCGAGTAGATCCCCAACTGCCTTTCCCCGTTTTGCAGCAATATCCTCTGGAGATCTCATATCTCTTAAGCCCTTAAAAGTAGCATTAACTACATTAACTGGATTAGTCGAGCCATAACACTTCGCCAACACGTTCTGCACTCCGGCCAATTCTAATATTGCGCGCATTGCTCCGCCCGCAATAACACCTGTACCTTCAGAGGCAGGCTGCATGTATACCTTCGATGCACCGTGACGCGCCTTAATAGGATATTGCAATGTATGGCCGTCAAGATTAACAATAATCATGTTGCGCCGCGCGCTTTCCATCGCTTTTTGTATCGCTAAAGGTACCTCGCGAGCTTTACCACGGCCAAATCCCACACGACCTTTTCCGTCGCCTACTGCAGTTAACGCAGTAAAGCCAAAAATTCTCCCACCTTTAACTACTTTTGCCACACGATTAACTTGAATCAGCTTTTCTTGCAAGCCTTCTTCATTTTTATCAGAGTCATTTTTAAATGCCATAACTTAATTCCTTAGAATTCCAATCCGCCTTTACGAGCAGCATCGGCCAATGCTTTGACTCGACCGTGATACGCGTAACCAGATCTATCGAAGGCGACTTTATCTATACCTTTATTTTTAGCTCTTTCCGCAATCAACGCACCAATATTCAGAGCCGCATCAATATTTCCTGTAACGCCTTTTTTAACTTCTTTTTCAACAGTAGAAGCGCTAACAATAACTTCACTACCATTCGCAGAAATTATTTGCGCATAAATATGACGAGGAGATCGGTAAATACTCAACCGATTTATTCTCAACTCACTGATTTTGGCTCTTGTCCGTTTAGCTCTTCGCAAACGCGCTTTTTTCTTAAAACTCATACTCTCGCCTCTATTTTTTCTTCGCCTCTTTTCGATACACATGCTCATCTGAGTAACGAATTCCTTTGCCTTTATAAGGTTCAGGTGGTCGAAATTCCCTTAGCTCTGCAGCAACCTGCCCTACCAATTGCTTATCTGCTCCAGAAATAACGATTTCAGTCTGTGAAGGCGTTTCTACCGTTACACCATCTGGAAGTTTGTAATCAATCGGGTGAGAGTAACCTACTGTTAGATTTATAGATTTACCAGAAGCCTTTGCTCGATAGCCTACACCCTGAAGTTCTAACTTTTTTTGAAATCCATCACTTACCCCAGTCATCATATTATTGATCAATGACCGGAAGGTGCCGGCTAAAGCCCCCGCTTGCCTGGAATTATCCTTTGCCGAAATTTTCAACTCTTCGCCATCTTGCGTAACTACAACTAAAGAATTCAGAGCAAGACTCAAATCACCTTTTTTCCCTTTAATTTTAAGCACCGCTCCACTGATGTTGGTCTCAACACCTTTCGGGATTAATACTGGTACTTTAGCTATTCTAGACATTTTCTCGTTACTCTAAGTCGATTATTACTGTTAGAAAACTGTACATAAAATCTCGCCGCCAATTCCAGCAGCTTCTGCCTGTTTTTCTGTCATTAACCCTTGGTTAGTTGTCAATATCGCTACGCCCAAACCTGCTCGATTTTTAGGTAAATCTTCCTTACCTTTATAATTACGAAGACCGGGACGACTAACACGTTTTATCTCTTCGATAACAGGTTGGCCCTGAAAGTATTTAAGATTCAAATTAATCACTGGCTTGCCATCCTCTTCATTAACAGCATAACCGCCTATATAACCTTCTTGTTCTAACACTTTACTGATTGCTACCTTAATCTTAGAAGACGGGCACCTAACAACGGGCATTTTTGCCATTTGTGCATTACGAATGCGTGTTAGGAAATCTGCAATAGGATCTGACATACTCATTTTTTTGCTCCGTTTACCAGCTGGCCTTTGTTAAGCCGGGTATATCCCCACGCATAGCCGCTTCTCGCACTTTATTCCTACATAAACCAAACTTCCTGTAAACACCATGAGGACGGCCAGTAATACGACAACGTCGCTGCTGGCGAGACGGACTTGCATCGCGGGGCAATCTTTGCAAGCTTGCCTGCGCCGCCCACTTTTCTTCTTCAGAAGCCTTTATATCCTTTAGAACTGAGCGCAATGCGGCTCGCTTCTCAGCAAACTTAGCCACTGTTCTAGCACGCTTATTCTCTCTTGCTATCATTGAGGTTTTAGCCATACTAAGTTTCCTCTTTATTTTCTTTATCAGAGTCATCGTTAGCCTGAGTCACCACAGATGCTTTTTTTGCCTTAGTTTCAGGCGCTGTTGATTCATTTGATGAACCAGCCTCAGCCTCTTCTTCAGAAGAAAGTGTCATGCCCCTAAAAGGGAAACGCAGAGCTGCTAACAAGGCCCGACCCTCTTCGTCATTTCGAGCGGTTGTGGTAATAGTAATGTCCATGCCCCGCAAAGTATCAATTTTGTCGTAATCAATTTCTGGAAAAATTATTTGCTCATTAACTCCCATAGCAAAGTTCCCTCGCCCATCAAATGATTTGGGATTTAAACCACGGAAATCCCTAATACGGGGGATAGAGATATCGACAAGCCTCTCTATAAACTCATACATTCGCTCGCCGCGCAAAGTAACTTTACAACCTATGGGCCAGCCTTCTCTAATCTTGAACCCCGCGATACTTTGACGAGCTTTAGTAACTACGACTTTCTGGCCACTAATCACAGATAAATCGTTAGTTGCATTTTCCAAGATTTTTTTATCCGCAACTGCTTCACCGAGACCCATGTTCAATACAACTTTCGTTATTTTTGGAACACGCATAGTGTTACCAAAACTAAATTTTTTAGATAATGCAGGCACTACTTCTTTTTGGTAATACTCTTTTAATTGAGCCATGACTTTCTCTTACTCTATAACCTGACCATTGGATTTAAAGATACGCTTCTTTTCACCATCTCCATCTGATTGAATCGCAATTCGATCAGCTTTACTCGTTTCTGGATTAAAAATCGCTATGTTTGAAATATGAATCGCAGCTTCTTTCTCAACGATACCCCCTGGCTGGCCTGAATTTGGATTAGGTTTAGTATGCCGCTTAACCAAATTTACACCATTGACGAAAATACGATCCCCAGCAATTTGAGAAATAGTTCCACGTTTGCCCTTATCTTTTCCCGTTATAACAATGACTTCATCATCACGTTTTAACTTATTCATTTCTATTTTTCTCTCAGTTAAATCGACTATGCGTTAATCTCAATTCTTTATAGAACCTCAGGGGCCAAAGAAATAATCCGCATAAATTTCTCCGTACGTAATTCTCGAGTAACAGGGCCAAATACACGAGTCCCAATTGGAACATCTTGGTTATTTAGAAGAATAGCCGCATTATCATCAAATTTAATTAATGAACCGTCACCGCGACGCACACCCTTTTTTGTTCTTACTACTAAGGCTGTTAATACCTGGCCTTTTTTAACTTTCCCTCTGGGGATAGCTTCTTTAACGGTAACTTTTATCACATCACCTATACGAGCGTATCTCCTATGCGAACCACCCAGCACCTTTATACACATTACTCTTCGAGCGCCGCTGTTATCCGCCACATCTAAGTACGACTGAACCTGAATCATCAACCCACTCCATTTTGTATTTTAAAAAAAAACACAAAATCCACTATATAATTAAACCTGTGTTGCCTGTTCGTCTATAGAAACCAAAGACCAGCTCTTAGTTTTCGAAATAGGCTTAACTTCTTTAACAGTCACTTCATCACCCATAGAACACTCATTCTTTTCATCATGCGCATGAATTTTAGTTGAACGCTTAATAATCTTCCCATAGACAGGATGCTTAACCCGACGCTCTATAAGCACAACAATAGATTTTTCCATTCTATTACTAACGACTCTGCCAGTAGCAGTACGAGCCCTCTCCCCTTGATCTTTCTGGATATCTGCATCAGACATAATTATGTTTCACTCTTATCTTTCTCAGCTTTTAAATTTTGTTTTTCGGTAATAATAGTTTTTAAACGAGCAATATCTTTACGAACTGCTTTAATCAAATGAACTTGTCCAAGTTGACCCGCACTATTTTGCATCCTGTAATTAAATTGACCTTTGTGCAGAGTCAGCAATTCTTCTTGCAGGTCTTCTACTGATTTCTCTCTAAGTTCGTCAATATTCATCACATTAATGTCCTTTTAACAAAGACAGTCTCAAAAGGTAATTTAGCGGAAGCTAATGAAAAAGCCTCCCTAGCCAATTCTTCATCTACACCCTCAATTTCAAACATGACCCTTCCTGGTTGAATTTGGGCAACCCAATATTCAACGGACCCCTTGCCCTTACCTTGCCTAACTTCCAAAGGCTTTTGCGTGATAGGCTTATCTGGAAATACTCGAATCCATATTTTCCCACCACGTTTTACACGCCTTGTCATGGCTCGACGAGCGGCCTCGATTTGGCGCGCGGTTAATCTCCCTCGGGAAACAGCTTTTAAACCATACTCCCCAAAATCCACTTTACTGCCACGTTGCGCTAGACCTCTATTCCGGCCCTTCATCATTTTGCGAAATTTTGTACGCTTAGGTTGTAACACGCCTATATCCCTCTATTCTTTATACGCTCAATTAGTAGGCTGTTTCTTTGTCGGAAAAATTGCTTCATCTAGGTCTAAGATTTCTCCTTTAAATATCCAAACTTTTACACCAATAATTCCGTAAGTAGTAGTTGCCTCAGAAGTTGCGTAATCAATATCTGCTCGAAGCGTATGCAAAGGAACGCGACCTTCCCTGTACCATTCTGATCGAGCTATTTCGGCACCTCCCAAACGCCCCCCAACTTGAACTTTTATTCCTTCTGCGCCTTGTCGCATAGCATTCTGCACAGAGCGCTTCATAGCTCGTCGAAACATTACTCTCCGCTCCAGCTGCTGCGCAACGCTGTCCGCTACCAATTGAGCATCTAAATCAGGTTTCCGTATTTCTTCAATGTTAATCTGTACTGGGATGCCCATCATTTTGGAAAGAATACGGCGCAATTTTTCAACATCCTCTCCCTTTTTACCAATTACAATCCCTGGTCGAGCAGTATAGACGGTAACCTTCGCTGTTTGCGCGGGTCGCTCTATATCTACCCTGGCAACGGACGCATTTGCTAAACGTTTCTTTACAAAGTCTCTAACTTGTAAATCAACCAGTAAGTTATCTGCATACTCTTTACCTTCAGCAAACCAGACAGAAGTATGCTTCTTAATTATTCCAAGACGAATACCAATTGGATGTACTTTTTGACCCATCCGAATCTCCTACCTATCACAAACTGTAATTGTTATGTGACACGAACGCTTTAAAATCCTATCAGCACGACCCTTGGCCCTGGGCATAATACGTTTCATTGTCATCCCTTCATCAACAAAAATTGTTGATATCTTTAATTCATCGACATCAGCTCCTTCATTGTGCTCAGCATTAGCAATCGCAGAATCTAAAACTTTCTTAATTATAGTCGCACCCTTAGTAGCGCTATAAGTAAGAAGATTCAGCGCTTCCTCAACACCTTTACCTCGAATCTGATCGGCAACAAGTCTTGCCTTTTGCGCAGAAAGGCGAGCACCTTTTAACTTAGCTTGAACTTCCATTAGATACCCCTAACGAGCCTTTTTATCAGCTGAGTGACCCCGATAAGTTCGAGTTTGAGCAAACTCACCTAACTTGTGACCCACCATATCTTCTGTAATAAAAATCGGTACATGCTGCCTCCCATTATGAACGGCTATTGTCAGCCCAAGCATTTCTGGAGATACCATAGACCTTCGAGACCAAGTTTTTATCGGTCTTTTATCTTTATTACCCGCAGCGGTCTGCACTTTCTTCAGCAAGTGAAGATCAATAAACGGACCTTTTTTCAGTGAACGTGGCAAAACTTATGTCCTCTAATTGCTTTCCATTATTTTCGACTAGCGTTTCTACGGCGAACTATCATGTTATCAGTTCGTTTATTTGTGCGAGTTTTATATCCTTTAGCGGGAACACCCCAAGGTGAAACAGGATGACGGCCCCCGGAAGTTCTTCCCTCTCCACCACCATGAGGATGATCCACTGGATTCATAGCAACGCCACGAACAGTGGGCCGCACACCGCGCCATCTTTTAGCGCCCGCCTTACCTAATGATCTTAATGAGTGTTCAGAATTAGAGACTTCCCCTAACGTTGCTCTACAATCACTTAATACTTTACGCATCTCTCCAGAGCGAAGCCTTAACGTAGCATAATCTCCTTCACGCGCGACTAGCTGCAAAGAGGTACCGGCGCTGCGAGCAATTTGCGCTCCTTTACCAGGCTTCATTTCTAAACAATGAATTGTACTGCCCAAAGGAATATTACGCAGAGGTAAGCTATTCCCAACCTTAATCGGGGCGCCTTCTCCGGACTGCAGCGTGTCCCCTTTACTTACCTTCCCCGGGGCAATAATGTAACGTCGCTCTCCATCCGCATAAAGCAATAAAGCAATATTTGCAGACCGATTCGGGTCATACTCAAGCCGCTCAACCGTAGCCTCGATTCCATCCTTGTTTCTCCGAAAATCAATATTGCGATATTTCTGCTTATGACCCCCACCTTGATGACGCCGAGTAATGCGGCCTTTGTTATTGCGACCACCGGACTTAGATTTTGGTGATAACAAAGGCGCATAAGGTGCTCCTTTATGCAAATCAGGATGCACAACTTTGACAACAAAACGTCGCCCTGGTGATGTAGGCTTACACTTAACTACAGGCATAACTCAAACCTCTATTGCGTCTAACCAATATCTGCAAAATCAATTTCTTGTCCTTCTTCAAGCCTTACATAAACTTTTTTCCAACTCGGTCGCGTTCGAATTTTCCCGCGAACAGTCCTCTTTGTCTTGCCTTTAACATTTAATACTTGAAGACCTACTACGACAACATCAAACAACTCTTCTACCGCAGTCTTGATCTCAGCTTTAGTTGCATCTTTCGACACCTTAAAAGCATATTGGTTATTCAATTCGCCAATGATCGCAGATTTCTCTGACACATGTGGTGCCAACAAGACGTTATATAGGCGCTCACTATTCACGATAGCATCTCCTCAACACTCTTGAGCGCAGAGACTGTAATTAGCACTTTCTCGAAATCAATTAAGCTTACTGGGTCAAGTCCTAAGACATCTAATACATCTACCTTATGCAAGTTTCTCGAGGCAAGATAAAGATTTTGTTCAACTTGATCTGTAACAATTAGAACATTAGTTAATTCAAAGTCTTTTAATTTGACTACCAAATCTTTAGTTTTATTAGTAGTGATAGAAAATTCATTAACAACAATTAGCCTATCTTGACGTATAAGTTCAGAGAGAATGCATTGCATTGCACCACGATACATTTTCTTATTTAGTTTTTTAGAATGGTCCTGGGGTCTTGCTGCAAAAGTTACTCCACCAGAGCGCCAAATTGGGCTACGAATAGTGCCAGCTCGCGCTCGCCCGGTACCTTTTTGACGCCATGGCTTTCGCCCACCACCACGGACTTCGGAGCGGGTTTTCTGTTTTACCGTTCCTTGGCGCGCTCCTGCCAAGAAGGTCACAACAGTTTGATGAACAAGTGGCTCATTATATTCGCGACCAAAAGATTTATCGGACAAAGAAATTTTTTCTTTCCCAGCTTTTTTCCCAGGTAGTGCTAGCGCTAATTCCATCGCCTAATTACCTCGCGCCTTGATAGCTGGTCTGACAATTAGCTTAGCTCCCGTAGCACCCGGAACAGCGCCCTTTATGAGAAGAAGGTTATTATCTAGATCAACACGCACAACTTCCAATGATTGGGTAGTTTTACGGACCGACCCCATTTGACCCGCCATCTTTTTACCTTTCCATACTTTACCTGGTGTCTGGCACTGCCCGATTGATCCTGGAGCTCGATGCGAAATCGAATTTCCATGAGTAGCATCTTGCATATGAAAATTATGCCGTTTTACACCACCTTGAAACCCTTTACCCTTAGACGTGCCAGTTACATCAACTTTCTGTCCGGCCTGAAAGCGATCAACTTTAATTTCGCTACCTAATTCAACTTCTTCCGCTTCTGCTGTGCGAAACTCCCAAAGGCCTTCACCAGCCTCAGTATTCGCTTTAGCAAAATGGCCCGCCTCTGATTTATTTACACGATTAGTTTTTCGAGAACCAGTAGTAACCTGAACTGCACTGTATCCATCAGTCTCTTGAGTTTTAATCTGTGTTACCCGATTTGGCTGAATTTCTACTACTGTCACGGGCACAGAGTTTCCTTCTTCAGTAAAAACGCGGGTCATGCCGCTCTTTCGACCGACTAATCCTATTGCCATTTCTTAAACCTCATTGTGCAAGGGGCTAAAACCCGCTATGGCCACTGATGTGTTGCACTTATGCTCGCCCGCTAAGGGGAAATTGGATATTTCAGTACTCCAAAACTCTTATAAAAGGGCAATGAGGACTGAATGCTCTATTGCCTGGTTATCATTTATCGACTTATTTCAAGCTTATCTGTACTTCTACACCCGCTGCTAAATCTAATTTCATCAAAGCATCGACCGTTTTTTCAGTCGGCTCAACAATATCTAGAAGCCTCTTATGAGTCCGTATCTCGTACTGATCTCTAGCATCTTTATTGACGTGTGGTGAAATCAGGACAGTAAACCTTTCTTTATTCGTTGGCAGGGGGATAGGCCCTTTGACCTGCGCCCCGGTACGCCTTGCAGTTTCCACGATTTCCTGCGCAGATTGATCAATCAAACGATGATCGAACGCTTTCAGCCTAATTCTAATACGCTGATTCTGCATCTACGTAAAACTCCAAAAAGTCTTTATAAAAGAACGGTTTAAAACAACTCTTTTTAGCTTTCATTTTTAGAATGCCAAAAAGGATGCGAATTTTAGTTGGCCTAGCCTCCTAAGTCAAGCTATTTGCCCCTCCAGCCCGCATTTTCTCTAGGGTTGCGCGAATTGTTAAAGTATTGAATATTAAAAAGCCACTGCATTTTTTTAGAATGCAGTGGCTTCTAATAGTAGATTCTAGTGATTACTCGATAATCTTACTTACAACACCAGCACCAACAGTTCGACCACCTTCACGGATAGCAAATCGTAACCCTTCATCCATTGCTATAGGTGAAATCATTGAAACTTCCATCTTCACATTGTCACCCGGCATTACCATCTCTACTCCTTCTGGTAGCGCAACAGCCCCAGTCACATCTGTTGTTCGAAAATAAAACTGCGGCCGATAGTTAGAAAAGAATGGTGTATGACGACCACCCTCGTCTTTGCTTAAAATATAAACCTCAGCTTCAAATTTGGTGTGAGGCGTGATCGAGCCTGGCGCTGCCAATACCTGACCACGCTCTACATCTTCTCGCTTAGTACCACGCAAAAGCACCCCGACATTCTCTCCTGCACGACCCTCATCAAGAAGCTTTCTAAACATCTCAACGCCTGTACAAGTAGTCTTTTCAGTATCCTTAATGCCAATGATCTCAATCTCTTCATTAACTTTGACAATGCCTCTCTCTATGCGTCCTGTTACAACAGTACCTCGGCCTGAAATTGAGAATACATCCTCAATAGGCATCAAAAATGGTTTTTCAACATCACGCTCTGGCTCTGGAATATACTCATCCAAAGTCTCCACCAACTTCTGCACAGCAGGAGCACCGATATCTGAGGTATCACCTTCAAGTGCCTTCAACGCAGAACCAATAATGATTGGCGTATCATCACCTGGAAATTCATACTGATCTAGTAGTTCACGAATCTCCATCTCAACCAATTCCAAAAGCTCTGCATCATCAACCATGTCCGCTTTGTTCATAAATACAACAATGTACGGCACCCCTACCTGACGTGATAGGAGAATATGCTCTCGGGTTTGTGGCATAGGGCCATCTGCCGCCGAACAAACCAAAATCGCTCCGTCCATTTGAGCCGCCCCTGTGATCATGTTCTTCACATAGTCTGCGTGACCAGGGCAATCAACGTGCGCATAGTGACGATTCGGCGAATCGTATTCCACGTGAGAAGTCGCTATCGTAATACCGCGCTCTTTTTCTTCTGGCGCATTATCAATCTCGTCAAATGCTTTGAGATCTCCAGTACCATAAGCTTCGGCACATACCTTAGTCAATGCGGCAGTTAACGTGGTCTTTCCATGGTCAACATGGCCAATAGTCCCAACGTTTACGTGCACCTTCGTTCTTTCAAATTTTTCCTTCGACACTTTTTGACCTCTCTAAGCCTATATTAGCCTGCAGTGTTATTGATAATTGACTCTGCTATGTTACCTGGAACTTCTGCGTACTGCTTAAATTCCATCGTATAAGTTGCGCGACCTTGAGTTGCTGAACGCAAGTCTGTCGCATAACCAAACATTTCTGACAAAGGAACATCTGCATCGATTACTTTTCCCATAGCGCTATCTTCCATTCCGCCTACCATACCCCGCCGACGATTGAGATCACCCATAACATCGCCCATGTATTCTTCAGGAGTAACAACTTCAACAGCCATCATTGGCTCCAATAAGGCCGCATTCGCTTCCAGGGCTCCTTTCTTCAAGGCTTGTGAACCAGCTATTTTAAAAGCCATTTCACTAGAATCTACATCATGAAATGAACCATCATAGAGAGTTACTTTCATGGCAAGTAGTGGATATCCCGCTAAACAACCATTCTTCATCTGTTCCTGCACGCCCTTATCAACAGCAGGAATATATTCTCTCGGAACCGCGCCGCCTACGATCTCATTTACAAATTCATATTCCGCATCCGGATCCAAAGGTTCGAGTCGCAACCAAACATGTCCATATTGACCACGGCCTCCCGATTGTTTTACATGCTTGCCTTCTATTTCAACAGATTTTTTGATCGTTTCACGATAAGCTACTTGCGGCTTTCCTATATTTGCTTCCACTGAAAATTCTCGGCGCATTCGATCAACTAAAACATCTAAGTGTAATTCTCCCATTCCAGAAATAATAGTTTGACCTGACTCTTCATCAGACTCAACTCGAAAGGAAGGGTCCTCCTGAGCGAGTTTTCCAAGAGCAATGCTCATCTTCTCTTGATCTGCCTTGCTTTTCGGCTCAACAGCCACCGAAATCACAGGCTCCGGAAAATCCATTTTCTCCAGCGTTACAATATTATTAGGATCGCAGAGCGTTTCACCAGTCGTCACATCTTTAAGGCCGATAGCTGCCGCTATATCTCCTGCTAGCACCTCTTTAATCTCTTCGCGAGAATTAGAATGCATTTGCACCATACGCCCGACTCGCTCTTTCTTATGCTTAAGCGGATTATATACAGTATCTCCGGAATTTAATGTGCCAGAGTAAACCCTAAAAAATGTTAGTGTCCCAACATAAGGGTCGGTTGCAATTTTGAATGCAAGAGAGGCAAAAGGCGAATTATCATCTGCCTCACAAGTTGTTATTTCGCCATCTTCTCTAGTTCCCTCAATAGCTTTAACTTCTGTTGGCGCGGGCATGTAGTCAATGACTGCATCAAGCACAGCTTGAACTCCTTTGTTTTTAAAGGCCGAGCCACACAAAACAGGAACTATTTCATTTGCGAGGGTACGCTCTCGAATCGCCTTCATTAGCTCTTCCTCAGACAAGTTCTCCTCATTAAGATACTTTTCCATAACCTCTTCATTAGCCTCTGCCGCAGCTTCCAGCAAATGCCCTCGCCATTCATCGCATAGAGATTTCAGATCAGGAGGTATATCCTGATATTCAAATGAAGTACCCTGGTCATCTTCATTCCAGATAATTGATTTCATTTTAACTAAATCAATAACACCCGTGAATTCATCTTCAGCACCGATCGCTAACTGTAAGGGAACCGCATTCGCCCCTAAACGGTCCTTCATCTGCTCCACAACTTTTAGAAAATCCGCACCCGCTCTATCCATTTTATTTACAAAAACCATACGCGGCACTTCATAGCGATTAGCTTGTCGCCAAACAGTTTCTGTTTGAGGTTGCACCCCAGAGGAAGCGCAAAGTACAACTACCGCAGCATCAAGAACACGCAGCGATCTCTCTACCTCAATGGTAAAGTCCACGTGTCCTGGGGTATCAATAATATTAATCCTGTGCTCATAATACTGGCCATCCATTCCATGCCAAAAACAGGTAGTAGCGGCTGACGTAATTGTAATACCTCGCTCTTGCTCCTGTTCCATCCAATCCATAACCGCCGCACCATCGTGCACCTCACCAATTTTGTGAGAAATCCCGGTATAGAAAAGCACACGTTCAGTGGTCGTAGTCTTACCAGCGTCTACGTGCGCCGCGATTCCAATGTTACGATAACGGCTTAGGGGATGTTTTCTAGCCACAACTTTACCCTCAATTTAGTAAAAATTAATTAAAAACGATAATGGGAAAATGCACGGTTAGCTTCCGCCATACGATGCACATCTTCGCGTTTCTTGACGGCACTTCCTCGACCTTCTGAAGCATCTGCTATCTCACCAGCCAAGCGCAAGGCCATAGATTTTTCTCCGCGAGACCTAGAGTGCTCAACCAGCCAACGCATAGCTAAAGCATTGCGCCGCTCAAATCTCACTTCAACGGGAACTTGGTAGGTAGCGCCACCTACTCGACGGGATTTGACTTCGACCATAGGAGCAATGCTTTCTAGCGCTTTTTCGAAGACTTCTAGGGGGTCGGAACTAGTCTTTTCAGCAACAACAGCCAACGCCCCATACACAATTTTTTCGGCAACAGATTTCTTACCGTCAACCATGACATGGTTCATAAATTTTGCTAGGACTTTGCTTCCGAATTTTGGATCCGGCAAAACTTCACGTTTCGCCACTACTCTACGTCTAGGCATATATGACCTCTATGTTTATTCAGGTTTATCCAGGATTCTCTGATAACTATTTGATTAAAATATTAATACCTGGCCTTACTCAACCTCATCGTCTTATTTATTGAGCCGCGACAAGTCACACTATCCTTATGTTTGCTATAAGCTCATGAAATTATTTGGGTCGTTTTGCCCCGTATTTGGAACGCCCTTGCTTTCTGTCAGCAACGCCTGAAGTATCCAGACTCCCTCGGACGGTGTGATAACGAACTCCTGGCAAATCTTTAACTCGACCACCACGAATTAAAACAACCGAGTGTTCTTGTAAATTATGCCCTTCGCCTCCAATGTAAGACGTAACCTCATAGCCATTTACAAGCCGAACACGACACACCTTTCGAAGGGCGGAGTTCGGCTTCTTCGGTGTTGTAGTATATACCCGAGTACATACTCCTCGTTTTTGAGGAGACTTCTGCAAAGCAGGAACATCACTTTTGGTGATTTTACTCTTGCGCGGCTTTCGCACTAATTGGTTAATTGTTGCCATCTGTATGCTCTAAAATATAATTTCTAACCTAAATCAAATTTAGCCAACTTAAAGGAGGCGAGAGTTTAATGACCTCCCACCTTAGAGTCAACTATTTTTGGCCGTATGCCTCTGTTTATCTAGCTTTCAGCTCCCCCACTTAATTCTTCATTAAGTGCCTCACTCAGCGCAGCTTCTACATCACTTGCACTAACTTCAGATTCCTTATTATCTTTATAGCCAGCTTTGCGAGCTTCGTGATATGCCAAGCCAGTACCTGCAGGTATTAGTCGGCCAACAACAACATTCTCTTTCAACCCCCGAAGAAAATCACGTTTTCCAGTAACAGCGGCCTCAGTCAAAACCCGAGTTGTTTCCTGAAATGAGGCAGCCGATATAAAGGAGTCTGTGGCAAGCGATGCTTTAGTAATACCTAAGAGCATCCGATCAAACTGAGCAGGCTCTTTGTTTTCTTCCGCCAATTTATCGTTGATCTCCAGAATTTGAGTGTACGTCTGCTGCTCACCCTTAATCAAATTAGAATCACCAGGCCTAGTTACTTCTACCTTACGTAACATTTGACGAACAATCACTTCGATATGTTTGTCATTAATACGAACACCTTGCAACCGGTATACGTCCTGCACCTCATTGACTATATATTGAGACAAAGGTTCAACGCCTTTGAGCCGCAATATATCATGCGGCGTAGGCGGCCCTTCTGACACAACTTCGCCCTTCTCAATATGCTCTCCTTCAAATACTGCCATAGTGCGCCATTTTGGAATTAATGACTCATAATGATCTGACCCATCGATTGGATTCACGCCGTCTTTCGGCGTAATAACGAGTCGACGCTTTCCTTTAGTTTCCTTGCCAAAACTAACAGTTCCAGAAATTTCAGCGAGAATTGCAGGCTCTTTTGGTTTTCGCGCTTCAAACAGATCAGCAACCCTTGGTAAGCCCCCGGTTATATCTCGAGTCTTAGAACCTTCTTGAGGAATACGCGCAATAAAATCGCCAACGTTCAAGTCAGCTCCATCTTTCAAGCCGATAATTGAATTCGCAGGTAGGAAATAGTGCGCAGGGACATTAGTACCAGGCAAGCATACCTCTTTACCCTTCTTATCAACCACGGTTACTGCGGGCCGCAGCTCTTTCGCCGAAGAAGCTCGTTCCGCTGCGTCAATTACTGATATGCTTGATAGTCCGGTAATTTCATCGGTTTGTTCTCGGACCGTAATACCTTCTTCCATAGCCTCAAAAGCTACCTTGCCCGAAACTTCCGACACAATTGGATGTGTATGCGGATCCCAAGTCGCAACAACCTGACCAGATTCGACATCAGCTTTTTTACCAATTTTAACTAATGCGCCATAGGGTAATTTATACCTTTCACGTTCCCTGCCATTGACATCATTTACTAAAAGTTCACCTGAGCGCGATACTACAACTAGCTCACCTTTGCTATTCTCAACGGTCTTCATATTAATTAGTTGAATTTTGCCGGTATTCTTAACTTGAATATTATCGCTAGCAGTTGCTCTAGAAGCTGCGCCACCAATATGAAAAGTCCGCATTGTTAGCTGGGTGCCTGGTTCTCCAATTGATTGCGCGGCGATGACCCCAACTGCTTCTCCCACATTTGCAAGATGGCCTCTCGCCAAATCCCTACCATAACACTGGCTACATATACCAAATCGAGTTTCGCATGTGATTGGCGAACGCACATAAACCTGATCCACACCACAAGTTTCAAGATTTTCTACAAGGCGCTCATTTATCATAGTACCTGCTTCAGAAATTACTTCGCCGTTATCTTGAACAACTACATCAGCAGCCAAAACCCTTCCGAGAACTCGATCTCCAAGCGGCGCAATAATATCTCCGCCCTCAATAACTGGATTCATCGTTAAGCCCTTCTCGGTTCCACAATCCTGTTCGGTAATCACCAAATCTTGCGAAATATCTACAAGACGTCTAGTAAGATAACCGGAGTTAGCTGTTTTTAACGCAGTATCTGCGAGTCCTTTTCGAGCCCCGTGGGTAGAAGTAAAATACTGCGAAACACTTAACCCCTCACGAAAATTAGAAGTAATTGGTGTTTCAATAATTGAACCATCCGGTCGTGCCATCAGCCCTCGCATCCCCGCGAGCTGCCGAATCTGAGCTGGGGAGCCTCTAGCCCCTGAGTCAGCGTATACGTAAACCGAGTTAAAAGATTCTTGTTGCTCTTCTTTACCTTCTTTATTAATCACAGCCTCACTGGATATACCTTCCATCATCGACTTTGCAACAAGGTCATTAGCACGAGACCAAATGTCTATCACCTTATTGTATTTTTCACCTTGCGTTACAAGACCGGACGCAAACTGAGTCTCTATCTCTTCTACTTCCGAATTAGCTTGACTAATTATGCTGGCTTTTTCATCTGGAATTACAAAATCGTTAACGCCAATCGAAGAACCGGAGCGTGTTGAATAAGCATAACCCGTGTACATTAGTTGATCGGCAAAAATCACTGTTTCTTTTAAGCCAACATTACGGTAACAAGCATTAAGAATTTGTGAAATCGGTTTTTTGGCCATCTTTTGATTAACCATTGAGAATGGCAAACCTGCAGGAACAATATTGTATAGCAACACTCTGCCTACAGTGGTATCCACCATTTCGCTAGTGGTCACTCCCTCTCCAGCGCCATTTGTAAGTGTTTCAAGGATTCGGACTTTAATCCGCGCCTGAAGATGCACCTGGTCTGTATCATAAGCTCGTTGCACTTCCTTCGCGTCGGCAAAAATCATTCCTTCACCTTCAGCATTAACACGTTCTCGAGTCATGTAATACAAGCCCAAAACCACATCTTGCGAGGGCACAATAATTGGCTCTCCATTTGCGGGAGCTAGAATATTGTTTGTCGACATCATTAAAGTACGAGCTTCAAGCTGAGCTTCAAGTGTTAGAGGGACATGCACCGCCATTTGATCCCCATCAAAATCTGCGTTGTAGGCAGCACAAACTAATGGGTGCAACTGAATTGCCTTTCCTTCAATTAATACTGGTTCAAACGCTTGAATACCAAGCCGGTGAAGAGTGGGAGCTCGGTTTAGCAACACTGGGTGCTCGCGGATTACTTCAGCAAGAATATCCCAAACATCAGCTGTTTCGCGTTCAACCATTTTCTTTGCCGCTTTAATCGTAGTTGCAAGACCACGGCGCTCTAATTTTCCAAATATAAATGGCTTAAATAACTCCAAAGCCATTTTCTTCGGTAATCCGCATTGGTGAAGTTTTAAAGTAGGCCCAACTACAATTACCGAACGGCCGGAATAATCGACCCTCTTACCTAAAAGATTCTGCCGAAAACGACCCTGCTTACCCTTAATCATATCAGCAAGCGATTTCAAAGGGCGCTTATTAGAGCCGGTAATAGCGCGCCCTCGACGACCATTATCGAGAAGCGCATCGACCGCTTCTTGCAACATGCGCTTTTCATTGCGAACAATAATATCTGGTGCGTTTAAGTCAAGAAGACGCTTAAGGCGATTATTTCGATTTATAACACGACGATATAAATCATTTAGATCAGAAGTCGCAAATCGTCCCCCATCAAGGGGAACCAGTGGGCGCAAATCAGGCGGCAGAACCGGCAATACATTCATTACCATCCAATCTGGCTTGTTCCCAGATTCTAGAAATGCTTCTAGTAATTTTAGTCGCTTTGAAAGTTTTTTCAGTTTAGTTTCAGAATTTGTTGCCGGAATTTCTTCGCGTAATAGTGCTACCTCCGCAGCCACATCCATGTCCTTCATAAGCGCCTGAACAGCTTCAGCGCCCATCTTCGCATCAAATTCATCACTGAATTCTTCCATGGCTTCGTAATATTGCTCATCTGTTAAAAGTTGACCCTTCTCCAATGTGGTCATACCAGGGTCAGTCACCACAAAAGACTCAAAATACAAAATACGCTCAATATCCCTTAGGGTCATATCTAACAAAAGGCCAATTCGGGATGGCAAGGATTTTAAAAACCAGATATGTGCAACAGGGCTAGCAAGTTCAATATGACCCATTCGATCTCGCCGTACTTTTGAAAGAGCGACTTCCACTCCGCACTTCTCGCAGATTACGCCACGATGCTTAAGGCGCTTATACTTTCCACAAAGGCATTCGTAGTCTTTTACCGGACCAAATATTTTCGCGCAAAACAATCCATCGCGCTCTGGCTTAAAAGTACGATAATTAATAGTCTCTGGTTTTTTGACTTCTCCAAACGACCAGGCTCTGATCATCTCCGGCGAGGCCAATCCTATTTTGATGGAATCAAATTCATCTGATTGCGACTGAGATTTTAACAACCCTAGTAGGTCTTTCATTATTTTTCCTCCCCTAGGAACCTAAGCTTCAAGTTAGGAACCAGGTTTAAATTTTCACTGTCACCATGTCATCTTAAGCAGAATCAATAAAACTTTAGCTACTTAGTACTGACATCCAATTCCATGTCGATCCCTAGAGATCGAATCTCTTTAACTAAAACGTTAAAGGACTCCGGCATACCTGGCTCCATTCGATGATCACCATCTACAATATTTTTATACATTTTAGTTCGTCCAGCGACATCGTCTGATTTCACAGTTAACATTTCTTGCAAAGTATATGCAGCACCATAAGCCTCTAAAGCCCAAACTTCCATTTCACCAAACCGCTGGCCACCAAATTGAGCTTTTCCGCCGAGTGGCTGTTGAGTCACCAAGCTGTAAGAACCAGTTGATCTAGCATGCATCTTATCATCAACCAAATGATTCAATTTCAACATATACATGATTCCTACGGTTACTTGTCTGTCAAAGGATTTTCCAGTCCTTCCATCAAAAAGTGTGACCTGTCCACTTTCACTCATACCGGCAAGACTAAGCATTCCTTTTATCTCCGACTCCGCCGCTCCATCAAAAACGGGCGTTGCCATAGGAACACCTTCCCGAAGGTTATGAGCAAGCTCTAAAAGCTCTCCATCATCCAGGCCTTTTATGTCTTCAGTACGCACACCAATCTTGTTGTAAACCTCTACCAACAGTTTGCGGATCTCAGATGCCTTTCTTTGAGCATCAATAAGGGCACCTATTCTTTCTCCCAGCCCTTTAGATGCCGCGCCAAGATGAGTCTCAAGAATTTGGCCCACATTCATTCGAGAAGGAACTCCCAATGGGTTTAAGACAATATCTACTGGCTCTCCACTTTCATCATATGGCATATCTTCAACAGGCATAATTACCGAAATAACACCTTTATTGCCATGCCGACCCGCCATTTTATCGCCAGGTTGAATTCGACGCTTAATAGCAAGATACACTTTAACAATTTTTAAGACGCCGGGAGCCAAATCATCCCCTTGAGTTAACTTCTGTTTTTTATCCTCAAAACGCTCATCAAGGTCTGCTCTTCTTTCTTCAAGCTGTTCGCCAGCACGCTTTAATTGTTTGTTTAAAGCGTCATTAGACATCCGCAGTTCAAACCAATCATCTTGCGGTAAATCACTAAGGTAATCATTGGTAACTTTTTGTCCCTTTTTTAGTTTAGGGCCTCCTGCTACCACCTTGCCTACAAGAGATTTATGCAACCGCTCGAAGGTCGCACTTTCAATAATTCGAAATTCATCATCAATGTCTTTCCGTACTTTGGCAAGCTGAGAGCCCTCGATTTGCATTGCGCGTGGATCTTTCTCCAGCCCGTCTCGAGTAAAGACCTGTACATCTATAACAGTTCCAGTAACGCTAGTTGGAACACGTAAAGAAGTATCTTTAACATCGGAAGCTTTTTCGCCAAAAATTGCTCGAAGTAATTTTTCTTCAGGCGTTAACTGAGTCTCGCCCTTAGGAGTGACCTTTCCTACCAAAATGTCGCCGGCATTTACTTCCGCACCAATATACACAATTCCAGATTCATCAAGCTTACCTAACGCGCCTTCCCCAACATTAGGTATATCGCCAGTAACTTCTTCTGAACCAAGCTTAGTATCTCGTGCAACACATGTTAATTCCTGAATATGGATAGTCGTAAATCTGTCCTCCTTAACTACACGCTCAGAAATAAGAATAGAGTCCTCAAAGTTATAGCCATTCCAAGGCATAAAAGCGATGCGCATATTTTGCCCAAGAGCCAATTCACCCATATCAATAGATGGCCCATCCGCAAGAATATCGCCTCGCGATATTATGTCTCCCTCTTTAACAAGCGGCTTCTGAGAGATACAAGTGTTTTGATTTGATCGCGTATACTTAGTCAGATTGTAAATATCGACACCCGCTTCACCAGCATCCGTTTCGTCGTCATTTACCCGCACAATAACGCGAGCAGCATCGACAGATTCTATTACTCCGCCACGAAAAGCTACTACACAAACTCCTGAGTCACTGGCAACATTGCGCTCCATACCAGTACCAACTAGAG
This sequence comes from Gammaproteobacteria bacterium, assembly GCA_029242705.1. GTDB lineage: Bacteria > Pseudomonadota > Gammaproteobacteria > Pseudomonadales > Pseudohongiellaceae > UBA9145. Next base: position 75,318 of record JAQWTK010000003.1, read on the forward strand.
GCTTTTCAGTTTTTAAAGTAGGGACTGCCTGTCTTTGCATATTCGAACCCATAAGAGCTCGATTAGCATCATCATGCTCAAGGAACGGGATTAGTGCCGCTGCCACAGATACCATTTGTTGAGGGGCAACATCCATATAATCGACCTCCTCCCTAGGCTTTAACGTAGTCTCCCCCTTATAACGAACAGTCACTAGATTTTCGACAAACCCCTTTTTCTTATCCAACGCAGCACTTGCTTGCGCGATAACAAAATCGCTTTCATCTATAGCCGACAAATAATGTATTTCATCTGTGACTTTGTTATTAACAACTTTTCGATATGGGCTCTCTAAAAACCCATAATTATTTGTTCGCGCATAAGTTGCTAATGAATTAATTAACCCAATATTTGGTCCTTCCGGCGTTTCGATCGGACAAACACGACCATAGTGAGTCGGATGAACATCGCGAACTTCGAAGCCAGCTCTTTCTCGTGTTAGACCGCCTGGCCCTAGGGCCGAAACCCTGCGCTTATGAGTCACCTCTGAGAGAGGATTATTCTGATCCATAAATTGGGATAACTGGCTGGAACCAAAAAACTCTTTTATTGCTGCTGCAACCGGCTTAGCATTGATCATGTCCTGAGGCATTAGACCTTCAGAGTCAGCCATACTTAAGCGCTCTTTTACAGCACGCTCGACTCGAACCAAGCCTACCCGAAACTGATTTTCAGCCATTTCGCCTACAGAGCGAATACGCCGATTTCCAAGATGATCGATATCATCAACTGAACCGAATCCATTCCTTATATCAACTAGTGTTTTTAAAACATCAACAATGTCATCCATAGTTAGTATAGGAGAACCTTCAGAATCCTTTCGACCCAGACGCCGGTTAAATTTCATACGACCAACGGCAGATAAATCATATCTGTCTGGAGAGAAGAATAAATTAGAAAACAAATTCTCTGCAGACTCTTTGGTTGGAGGCTCGCCGGGTCGCATCATTCGATAGATCTCAACCATTGCCTCGAGCTTAGATGTCGTGGAATCAATACGTAATGTGTCTGAAATAAAGGGGCCACAGTCAAGATCGTTTGTATAAATCGTTTCAAAACTACTTACAGCAGATTCAAAAAACTCACCAATAAGTTCTTCTGTAATCAGAGTGTTACACGGAAATATCACCTCACCCGTTTCTTCATCGACAATATCTTTCCCTAATGCAGTCCCAACTAAGTAGTCGTTACTTACTGTTAGCTTAGTGAGTTTTGCTGCCTCCATTTGTCGGATATGGCGCGAGGTTATACGACGGCCTTCCTCCACGATCAGTTTTCCTTTCTTATCCTTAATCGGAAAATCAAGCACCTCACCTCGCAGCCGCGCAGGAATCAAATTAAGCAAAACCTCTGCATCTTTGCCTTTCTTCTGCGACACTGAAAAGCTATTCTTTTCATAAAACATAGAAAGAATTTCTTCAGAGCTATACCCCAGAGCTCTTAGGAGCACACTAGCCGGAAGCTTCCGCCTCCTATCGATCCGAACATACACCATATCTTTCGGATCAAATTCAAAGTCCAGCCAGGAGCCACGATAAGGAATAACCCGGGCCGAATATAGCAATTTCCCTGAACTATGAGTTTTCCCTCTGTCATGATCAAAAAACACACCAGGTGATCTATGCAACTGAGATACAACTACACGCTCTGTACCATTAATAACAAAAGTGCCCGAGTCCGTCATAAGCGGTATTTCGCCCATGTAAACTTCTTGCTCCTTTATGTCCTTAATTGTCTGAGTTGTTGATTCCTTATCATAGAGAATCAGCCTAACTCTGACTCGAAGAGAAACCGAATAGGTCGATCCTCTAAGCTGGCATTCTTTAACATCAAAAACAGGTTTCCCCAGATCGTAGCTCACGTACTCCAGAACAGCTTTTCCGGAGTAGCTAACGATGGGAAATACAGATTTGAACGCCGCATGTAACCCTTGCTCCAAACGGTCATCAACTAAAGTATCAGTCTGAGTAAATTGCTTATATGAATCAATTTGGATAGACAATAAGTACGGGATATCCATTGCGCTTGGTAATTTCCCGAAATTCTTACGGATACGCTTTTTCTCAGTGTATGAATAGGCCATCTTGTGTTCCTAGCTTTGTATGCTCTAAACAAAAACAATCTGCATCAGTAAATACTGCCGACAGATTAACTCTGCAACTTTCGATACGGTTTAATTCTCTAATACCGATATCAAAGAATTCTCGAGGAAATTCCTCGATAAATTCTTTCCACAAAAGCCTGCCAAGCAGATAAATCGCTTAGCATACTTCGTGTGGTTTAAACGCTTTCTACTTAAGCTCAACAGATGCACCAGCTTCTTCTAGTGCTTTCTTCGCTTCTTCAGCCTCTGCCTTGGGAGCAGCTTCTTTAATAGTCGATGGCGCGCCATCTACCATGTCTTTGGCCTCTTTAAGACCAAGACCTGTTATAGACCGAACTGCTTTAATGACATTTACTTTTTTATCTCCTACACCAGAAAGAATGATGTCAAACTCATCCTTCTCTTCGACCGGAGCAGCAGCATCACCACCAGCTGCAGCAGCGGGAGCGGCAGCTACAGCAGCAGCTGCAGAAACGCCAAATTTTTCTTCCATCGCTTCCACTAATTGAACTACATCCATCACTGACATCTCAGCAATCGCATCTAACACTTCTTCTTTGGATAGAGCCATGACTCTTATCTCCTAAAATAAAAATTTAACAAAACGGTTATCAATGGGATTAAGCTGCTTCCTGTTTCTGATCTCGGACCGCCGCAACGGCTCGAGTAATCTTGGAAGGAACTTCATTTGCTGTGCGTGCAAGTTTAGTAACAGGTGCTAACATAACACTCATTAATATCGACCTCGCCTGATCTAATGTTGGCAACTTTGCCAACACATCGATCTGACTAGCGTCCAATAACTTGCCACCTATAGAAAGTGCTTTAATCTCAAACTCACCATTCTCTTTCGAAAAATCCTTTAGTACGCGCGCGGCGGCCCCAGGATCTTCTTCAGATAATGCGAGCAGAGTAGGTCCTACTAAAACTTCGCGTATGCACTCAAATTCGGTACCTTCAATCGCCCGCCTCAATAGCGTATTACGAACGACTCGAAGATAAACTTTATTTTCTCGCGCAGTTTTTCGAAGTGCAGTAAGTTCGCCTACATCAACTCCATGATAATCTGCAAGAACTGCAGACAAAGCACTAGCAGCAGCCTGATTGACCTCCGAAACAATTTGTTTCTTGTCTTCCAGTCTTATTGCCAATTTCTTAACCTCATAATTTATAGTTAAAATTAACTACAACTAATTTCAACCCTCGACTCATAAGAGCCACTTTAAATGCCTAATTAAATTCAATTAGGCAGTCCATTAGGTGATAAGAATCCAGCAAAAATTCTGGATTAGGTTTCACCATCTGCGCAGGAAATTAAGAAACAAGTGGTATCCCACCCCGCCCCACCTACGGTCTTTGATGGAATCGCCAACTGGCGATTACCACAAAGTCTGAACAGAACTAAGACAAACTAGCTCCTAAATTTTTCTCATACTCTATGCTGACAAAGATGATTGATCGATTTGTAAGCCAGGTCCCATTGTTGAAGAAAGCACGACCTTCTTTATATATAGCCCTTTCGCTGAGGCAGGCTTTGCTTTTTGTAAATCAGCGAGCAAAGCCTCAAGATTTGATTTAACCGCAGCACAATCAAACCCTACTTTCCCTATGCCGCCATGCACAATGCCATTCTTGTCCGTTCGAAAACGCACCTGACCGGCCTTAGCATTCTTAACAGCTGTCTCTACATCCGGCGTTACAGTGCCTACTTTAGGGTTTGGCATTAATCCACGCGGGCCCAGAACGGTCCCAAGTTTACCTACAACTCTCATGGCATCTGGTGTTGCTATAACCACATCAAAATCAAGACTCCCGCCTTGTATTGATTCCGCAAGATCCTCAAATCCGACTATATCTGCACCAGCTGCAGTAGCTTTTTCAGCATTCTCACCTTGCGCAAAAACTGCCACCCTAACGTCTTTTCCACTGCCGGCAGGCAAAATGGTAGAGCCCCGAACCACTTGGTCAGACTTACGAGGATCAACACCCAAATTAATAGAAACATCAAATGATTCTGCAAATTTCCCGGATGCAAACTCAGAAATCAAAGAGACCGCTTCTTCAATCGGGTAGTCTCTATCGCTTTCTATCTTTTCACTTATTAACTTTCGTTTTTTGGATAGCTTCGTCATCTTATTCTACCCCCTCAACTTCGATCCCCGCACTTCGCGCACTACCAGATAATGTTCTAACGGCTGCATCCATATCGGAAGCAGTCAAATCAGGCATCTTTTGGTTTGCTATATCCTCTAATTGAGCTCGGTTAACTTTGCCAACTTTTTCTGTATTAGGCCGTCCACTGCCTTTTTTTAACCCAGCCGCTTTACGCAATAAAACAGACGCAGGAGGAGTTTTGGTAATAAAAGTAAAGCTACGATCAGCGTAAACCGTGATTACTACCGGAATAGGTAATCCCGGTTCAGTTCCTTGGGTTTGAGCATTAAATGCCTTACAGAAATCCATTATATTGACGCCATGCTGACCAAGTGCCGGACCAACGGGTGGGCTTGGGTTGGCCTGACCAGCGCCAACTTGCAGCTTTATATAAGCCAATACTTTCTTTGCCATATCAGGTACTCCTTCGGGTATTAACGTTAGAACTTCTCGAAATCATCAAATAGAATTCGATAGATCTAACTCCCCTGCGTCTTCCTTAAGTAAGGAAATTCGACTTTTACGTGCACTTACAACACTCAAGCACACAGTTTAATTAACTTTTTTCTACTTGACCAAACTCTAACTCCACAGGCGTGGATCTTCCAAAAATCAGCACTGCAACGCGGACGCGGCTTTTTTCATAATTCACTTCTTCTACATTCCCAGTAAAGTCATTAAAAGGGCCGTCAATAACTCGCACCATCTCACCCGGTTCATATATTATCTTATGAGTCGGCGTCTCTTCACTATCTTCCATTCTTTGAAGAATTTTGTTTGCTTCTTTATCGGTTATAGGAGCGGGCCTTTCTGCAGTTCCACCGATAAAACCCATCACCCTAGGGGTTTCTTTTACAAGATGCCAAGTATCATCATTTAGTTCCATATGGACCAGAACGTAACCAGGGAAAAATTTTCTCTCACTTTTACGCTTTTGGCCTGCTCGCATTTCTAACACTTCTTCAGTCGGAACAAGTACTTCATCAAAATAGTCATCCATGCCCGCAAGACTAATTCTCTCTCCCAAAGCATTCATTACTTTTTTTTCGTAGCCCGAATAGGCATGAACTACATACCAACGTTTAGACATCAATTTTCTCTATGTAATGAAGGACGAAATAATCCCATTTAGCATCGAATCTAGCAGCCATAAAATTATCGCAACAATAAAAATGACAATTAAAACGACAATTGTAGTTTGAGTGGTTTCTTGCCTTGTTGGCCAAACTACCTTCCGTATCTCGACTCTCGCCTCCAAACAAAGATCAATAAAAGAACGACCCTTTACTGTCTGCGCGGCGATCCAACACGCTATTCCTGCGGCAACCAGCAATCCAATTGTGCGCAGCAACAAAGACTCGCCCGAGAAATACGAGTTTACGTATACACCTACCGCAACCACCGCGGCAACTGCTACCCACTTTATCCAATCCTGAGTATTATTTTCGTTATCAATTTTCTCTGACATCAGCACAACTATTCTTTCTAGTTACCTAGTGGCATGATCCAACTTACCTACCCAATAATGGCAGGCCAGGAGGGAATCGAACCCCCAACCTGCGGTTTTGGAGACCGCTGCTCTGCCAATTGAGCTACTGGCCTATATATGCTTCGTCTCTCAAAGACGACTAAGCCACTGCATTTTTTTAGAATGCAGTGGCTTCTAATAGTAGA
>JAQWTK010000005.1 GCA_029242705.1 Gammaproteobacteria bacterium
GGCCTCTAGACGAAGGGGACAGTAACATTTAGGTATTCTACAACTGCAGAACGCGGTGGATTCTAAGTAGCTTAGTCATTCCAGTCAAGAGTAAATTTCTCTTCTATTAAACTAGCACTTTCTTGAATTAAATTATGAAAATTAATCACATAAATTAGGAATTAAATACTGAAAACCTAATTCTTAACCTTTATATAATGTAAAGGTCACACCTAAATCCGTACTTTTATAAATTACGTGCATAACCAATCTTAAGCTTAGTTATCTATAATTTTTACTCTTGACCAATAATTCGGCCTGTGAGACTCTGGCAAAGATAGCTGTATTGAAACCAGAATATATAATATATTTTCTATTTATATCAGATATTTATAGTATATCTTTAATCTATTTAAGAGCTTTAGGGCAATCTAAGTAATGGCTAAAGAACCGACAAATAATGCGAGCATCGCTATCGATGAGGATTTAATCGCAGAAGGAACTTCGCAGTTGATTAATGAGATCCGTGTGCTTGAAGAATGGCTAAGTGAGCTAGACTCGTCTAAAGCAGGAGACCCCGAAATCAGAGCAGCGCGGAAATCATATAATGACATGCTCAAAAGTCGCAGAGAAATGCTTAATACGCTTGCCAAACAATCCAAACTCAAGCCGGTAGCAAGCAACTAACAAAATGCTATCACCAGAACAAGCCTCTACGATGCTTTCTCTTCAAGAGAGCATGAACTCGAAAGTCGACCCGGACTGGATTAAAGCAAGGTATCCTTATCTACGCGCTGTTGCGATAGAGGGATCGGAAGCTATTGAGCATCACGGCTGGAAATGGTGGAAAAAACAAGATAGAGATCTAGCACAGCTTCAAATGGAGTTGATTGATATTTGGCACTTTCTTTTGTCTGAAATTTTACTTAGACACGATGGCGACCAAAAAAAAGCGCTTAGCTCACTTCTCGGAACGCTTAGTAAAGTTAAAGAACAAGATGTTATAAACTTCGACGGTCAAAAAATTCAGGTAAATTCCTGCGATCTTGTCTCAAAATTGGAATTACTCATAGCTACGGCAATTTCTCGTCGCATAGAATTGGCATTGTTCGGAGCTATAATGATGGATTGTGAACTATCTTGGACAGATTTGTACTCCCAATACGTTGGTAAAAACGTCCTCAATATGTTCCGACAAGATAACGGATATAAAGAAGGGACGTATAAGAAAATATGGGATGGAAAAGAAGACAACGAGTACCTAGTTGATATCCTTATCTCGCTTGATCCGGATAAAAACAAATTCAAAGATCAGATATACTCTGCGTTGCAGAAAGCCTATCCTTGTTAGTACCCAATGCGCTTAATAGTAAGCATTTTCGGTAATAGAATGATCAGTGACGTCTCTAACTTCAGTCAATTGAGGGATCTGAGAAAGTAATGCCTTTTCGACACCGTCCTTCAGAGTTACATCCACCATCCCACAACCCTGGCACCCTCCCCCAAAACGAAGTACAGCTATAGTCTCTTCAAATATCTCTTCGAGCGAAACGTGCCCACCATGTGCAGCTAAACCAGGATTCACTTCGTTATACAATACATAATTAACTCTATCCTCTACCGTGCTATCGTCACTGATCTTAGGCAACCTCGAATTCGGCGCTTTAATTGTAAGCTGCCCCCCCATAGAATCCTTTTGAAAATCAACTACCGCATCTTCAAGGAAAGGTTTACTGCGTTGCTCTATAAAGGTTTTAAAAGTTTTATAATTCTTGACTTCGTCATCATCTTTCTCTTCTCCTGGCCGACAAAAAGAGATACATGTCTCAGCTCTAGGCGTTCCCGCATCTAGTATAAATATCCGCACAGAGATGCCTTCGACTTCTTGTTTTTCTAACAAGTCAGTTAAATACTCTTGCGCTGATTCGGTAATATTAATCATCAGAATCACTCTTTACAGTTATAGAAACATCTTATTTTACTAGATCGAGCTTTTAAATAAAATATTTAGTTGTTTTCTTGTTAAGCGTTAGCGTCGAACTCAGATTTTGGTAGAATTGGCCACCTTTATAATTCTGGTTAAGTATCGCAAAAATCATGAATCATGCCCCCGTTAAGAACTCACTTGCTGAGATCCTCCAAGATCGTATTTTAGTTCTCGATGGCGCCATGGGGACGATGATCCAAGCAAAAAATTTATCGGACACAGAATTTCGAGGAGATCGATTTGAAGAGCACCCTCACGACTTATCCGGAAATAATGACCTACTTACACTGACGCAGCCGGAAATAATAGCTGATATTCATCGCGCTTACCTTAATGCCGGCTCAGACATAATTGAGACTAATACGTTCAATTCTACGAAGAGCTCCCAGGCCGATTATCATCTCGAGGAAATAACTTATGAATTGAATTATCAGGCTGCAAAAATTGCTTCTCTTGCTTGCAAAGAAATTACAGAACGATCTCCGGATAAACCACGGTTCGTTGCAGGTGTTTTAGGCCCCACAAGTAAAACCGCTTCTATATCGCCAGATGTTAATGACCCCGGTTTTCGTAACACAAGCTTTGATGAGCTCGTCGCTGACTACGAGATCTCAACAAGGGGTTTAATCGAAGGCGGATCCGACATTATTATGATCGAAACTGCCTTCGATACTCTAAATGCGAAGGCGGCAATATTTGCAGTCCACAACGTTTTTGATCAGCTTAATAAATTCTTGCCCCTTATGATTTCCGGGACTATAACTGACGCTAGCGGTCGCACCCTATCGGGGCAAACCGTAGCCGCGTTTTGTAACTCCGTCTCGCATGCTAATCCATTATCCATTGGATTCAATTGCGCCCTAGGTGCCGAACAGCTCAGACCTCACATCAAAGAAGTTTCGACTTCCGTCTCTTGCTACGTTTCAACACACCCAAATGCTGGGCTGCCTAACGAATTTGGCGAATATGATGAGAGCCCAGAAACAATGGCAAAAGTTATAGGCGAGTTTGCGGAGCAAGGATTTGTTAATATTGTTGGAGGATGTTGCGGAACAACACCTTCACATATAGAGGCAATTGTAAGCTCTATAAAAGACTACCCTCCCAGGAAAGCTCCATCAATAGAACAATCATGTAAATTAAGTGGGTTAGAAGCTCTCGAGATTGATGAGTCGAGCCTATTTGTAAATATCGGTGAACGAACCAACGTTACAGGCTCTGCAAAATTTGCCCGATTAATACAGGAGGATAATTTTGACGAAGCATTAGAAGTAGCTCGACAACAAGTTGAAGCCGGAGCTCAGATCATCGATATCAACATGGATGAAGGTATGCTCGATTCACAAGCGGCTATGGAAAAATTTCTACGACTTATTGCTTCAGAGCCGGATATAAGCAGAGTTCCCTTAATGATCGATTCTTCAAAATGGGAAATAATTGAGACAGGTTTAAAGTGGACGCAAGGAAAATCAATTGTAAATTCTATAAGCCTAAAAGAGGGCGAAGAAGAATTCCTTGACAAGGCTAGGCTTTGTCTTCGTTATGGGGCTTCTGTAATAGTGATGGCTTTCGATGAGCACGGACAAGCAGATACATTAGAGCGAAAAGTTGAAATTTGTGATCGCAGTTATCATCTCTTGACAAAAAAACTAAATTTCCCGGCTGGGGACATAATTTTTGACCCAAATATTTTTGCAATTGCTACTGGTATAGAAGAACACAATAACTACGCAATAGACTTCATCAACTGCTGCAGACACATAAAAGAAAACCTTCCCGGCGCAAAAATATCTGGCGGAATTAGTAATGTATCATTCTCATTCAGGGGCAATAATGTAATTCGTGAAGCAATACATTCTGTTTTTCTGTTTCATGCAGTACGAGCTGGGCTTACCATGGGCATTGTCAATGCTGGCCAATTAGCTATTTATGATGAGATAAAGCCGGATTTAAAAAATGCAGTTCTGGATGTAGTTTTAAATAAAGATCAAGAAGCTACAGATAAATTAATGGAAATGGCTCAATCAGTTGATGGGAAGACGCCAGAGAATTCAAATGAGGACTTATCTTGGAGAGAAATGCCTATAAAGGAAAGGCTTAGCTATTCTCTAGTCAAAGGAGTTTCAAAATTTATTGAAGAAGATACAGAGGCAGCGCGCCAAGAAGTTGAGATGCCTATCGAAGTAATCGAAGGCGCCCTCATGGACGGTATGAATGAGGTTGGAGATTTATTCGGGTCAGGAAAAATGTTCTTACCACAAGTCGTTAAGAGCGCGAGAGTAATGAAACAGGCTGTGGCGTATCTCCTCCCATTTATCGAAGATATAAAAGACGGCGGAAAAATTAAGAGCAAAGGAAAAATCTTACTGGCGACCGTTAAAGGAGATGTTCATGATATTGGAAAGAATATAGTTGGGGTTGTTTTAGGCTGTAATAATTATGAAATTATCGATTTAGGAGTCATGGTAACTTGCGAAAAAATTCTTGAAGTTGCAAGAAAAGAAGACGTCGATATCGTCGGGCTTAGTGGCTTAATCACGCCATCGTTAGATGAAATGGTGCATGTCGCCAAAGAACTACAAAGGCATAAATTTTCAATTCCTTTATTAATAGGAGGGGCAACAACCTCTAAGGCTCATACCGCTGTCAAAATTGAAGAACATTATAACAACGACGCCACAGTATATGTCCCAGACGCGTCCAAAAGCGTTTCTGTTGTAAGCACTTTACTTAACAAGGAAGCCAAGACGCAATATTGCTCAGACATTAGATTAGAATATGCCGTTATTCGAGAACGAACTCAAAAACGTAATGCGCGGAGAATATTAATTGATTATGAGACTGCAAATTCCAATCCTTTTAATATCGACTGGGGATCTTATCGACCACATAATCCAACTTTTTTAGGCACCAAAATACTTGATAATTATCCATTGGAAAAACTGGTGCCTTATATCGATTGGACTCCGTTCTTTATAACTTGGCAATTAAGCGGAAAGTATCCATCTATTCTAGACGATGAGAAAGTAGGAGAAGCCGCGACCGAACTTTTTGATGATGCACAAAAATTACTCACTGAATTAATAGAGAATAAATCGATAAAGGCCAGAGCAGTAGTAGGATTTTGGCCTGCACATCGAAAATCCTCAAACGATGTAGAAGTCCTAAACGAAGATAAAGAACATGTCGCCACATTGCACTTCCTTCGACAACAAATGGTTAAAGAGAAGTCTCTTCCCCATCTTTGTCTGGCTGATTTTATTTCCCCTTATGACAAAGATAAATCAGACTTTATTGGAGGCTTCGTCGTTACTACAGGCTCCGGAGTCGAGGCTTTATCGATGAAATATGAGAAAGAGAATAACGATTACCATGCCTTGCTCGTAAAGGCACTTGCCGATCGTTTAGCAGAAGCATTCGCTGAACATATGCATGAGCGCGTTAGAAAAGAATTATGGGGATATAACAAAAACGAAACCTTAAACAATGAAGATTTGATTCTTGAATCTTACCAAGGCATTCGCCCTGCTCCAGGATATCCTGCCTGCCCTGACCATTCAGAAAAAACCACTTTGTTTAATCTGTTAAAGGCAGAGAAGTCTATTGATGTTTCCCTAACAGATAGCTATGCGATGGATCCCGCCGCTACTGTAAGTGGTCTATATTTCGCTCACCCGGACTCGCGTTATTTTTCAGTTGGTAAAATATCAACTGAGCAAATAGATGATTTAGCGACCCGAAAAAAAGCGGAAAAATCTATGTTACATAAATTACTAACACCCAATTTATAAATCTATGTATAATTTCTAAGTTAAATCGAAATAAAGGGGGCAATTGAAACAATAGGTGTGACATGTATCGGCTTGATAAATACGACGAGCAAATGCTCGAGAGTTACGCCTGGAGTTACATTACAGCGGTGAAATCAGAGCTATAGGCGATGTACTTAGGGATCAGATATGTTATATGCCCCGCTGCGGATTCAATTCATTTTTGATCCGAGAAGACCAAGATTCAACATCGTGTCTAAAAGCCCTTAATGACTTTCAGACCAGCTATCAATCCACAGCAGCGGAGAAGAACCCTAATTTCGACGTCGTTAAGTGTTTAATTACTTAAAACTATTTCAATTATTAATCTGATTAGGATTCTAAATTAAGAAGTAATCTACCTCGAGACTTTCCTGCAAGCACCAAATCCAAATTATCTTTTAATTCAGACAAGGTTATTTCTGTACAAAAGGTATTTAGATTTTCAATTTTCCATTCGCCTGCTAATTTTTCCCAAATTTTACACTTAGCGTTTAAAGGCATTTCAACGGAATCTACACCTAATAGATTTACGCCGCGTAAAATAAAAGGTAATACTGTAGCTTCAAACGAAGGAGACTGAACCAGCCCGCAAGCAGCGACACTAGAGCCATATTTTAAGGATTTTACGATATTTACTAACGTATCCCCACCAACCACATCTACGGCTCCAGCCCACTGTTCTTTCAAGAGAGGCTTTGAAGAAGATTCAGTTAATTCATTTCGATCTATCACGCTACTAGCGCCAAGTTCCTCGAGAAAATTAATTTCTGAGGCTTTCCCAGTACTAGCGACAACATTAAAACCGAAATTAGAAAGCAATATCACAGAGATAATTCCTACTCCACCAGTAGCCCCAGTTACAAGTATCTCTCCTGCATCCTGCTTCAAGCCCGCATTTAAAAGCTTCTCGACACAAATTGCTGAGGTTACACCAGCAGTGCCTAATATCATGGTGTCCCGCAAGCTCAATCCATTTGGCCTTTTAACTACCCAGTTAGCAGGCACTCGTATATATTGGCCATAACCGCCCGCTGTATTCATTCCAAGATCATAGCCAGTGATAACCACGTCATCACCTTCCCTAAATTCGTCAACTTGAGATGAAACAACCACACCGGAAGCATCAATTCCAGGTGTATGGGGATACGCTCGGGTAACACCCTTATTACCAGCCGCAGATAAAGCATCCTTAAAATTTACAGAGGAGTACGCCACCCTAATGGTAACCTCTCCCTCCGGCAAGTCAGCTATTGAGCGAGAAATTATCTTTGATTCAAAAACTTTATCGGAGATCTCATTAACTTGTAACGCTTCAAATTTTTTTTCAGTCATTTTTACTACTTATTATTGATAAATATCATTATTGGGCTTGTTAGCCCAGCGGCTAAATAATTTAGCAACACCCTCTTGAAGCATATTACTGAATTTTTCTTGAATCGATTTCTTAAACTCATACTCAATCTCAAACACATCGGCGTCCACACAAGCCTCTACGATATACTCGTCACTTGTCTTTAGTTCATCGACCATATATCGTTCTTTGGCTTGGCTTCCGACCCAAGTCTCACCAGTCGCAATTTTATCTATCTCGATAATCGGTCGGTACTCTTTTACCCAATTTTTGAAAATATCATGTATATTTTCAACATCTTCTTTAACTTTATCACGAGCCTTAGAAGTTATCTCACCAAAATTAGTAAGAGTACGCTTATACTCGCCCGCGCTTATAATTTCGTAATCTACTTCATATTTCTTCAATACCCTATGAAAATTGGGTAATTGAACGAGCACACCTATCGATCCGATAATTGCAAACGGCGCAGCAATTAATCTGTCCGCTAGGCACGCCATCATATAGCCACCAGATGCAGCAACTTTATCTACGCAAATAGTTAATGGTATCTTCTGGTTTTTAATTCTTAATAGTTGAGAGGAAGCTAAGCCATAGGCGTGAACCATTCCTCCAGGGCTTTCTAACCGAAGAATAACTTCATCATTAATCGTTCCTAGAGATAATATAGCCGTAATCTCTTCTCTAAGAGAAGAAACAGCATCTGCCGCTATATTTCCTTTAAAGTTTAGAACGAAAACTCTTTTCTTTGCCTGCGATTCGCTTTCTTTATCACTTTTTTCTGATTCTTTCTTTTCCTTTATTTCAGCTTTTACTGCTTTTTTTTCTTCTTTATGCAGGGCTTTCAATTCATTTTTATCTAGAATAGACAATCTCAAAGCATCTCGTAAGTCATCTATATGGTCGTTGATTCGAGTAACCTTAACGGCTCCTTCTTTTCCTGCCTTTTTCTGCTTCTGCCCAGATGAAGTTATAACCCCAATAACAATAACAATGGCTATAACTACAGTTACTACCCTTGCTAAAAACATACCGTATTCAATTAAAAATTCCAAAGCGTTCTCCTTACTCCACAACCTGCGCCCACTAAACTATTTTCTCTTATATTTAATATAATTCATACGGTTTCCTTTTTTATTAGATCGGTATAAATTTGAATAAGCTCGCCAGCCACGCTTATGTCAGGAGATGGAATTGCCGGCAAATTTTCAACATCAAACCAATGAGCCTCCTCTATCTCACTGGGCTCTGGTGTAATCTTCCCTGAAACATAGTCAGCATGAAAACCTAACATTAATTGAGATGGGAAGGGCCAAGATTGGCTCTTTATGTATCTTATATTTTCAACCGTTACGCCTACCTCTTCCGTTATTTCTCTCGCAACAGTATCTTCGGCTGTCTCACCTACTTCAATAAACCCTGCTAAACAACTAAAAAATCCAGTCTTAAATCTTACACTCCTAGCTAATAAGATTTCCCTGCCTTTAGTTACTAGCATAATTACGCAAGGGTTAATCCGTGGAAAATATTGCTCCTCACACGTCGGGCATGACAACGCACGTTGATTTTCGTGATATTGAGTCTTTGTCCCACAGGCCCCGCAATGTTGATGCCCCTTATACCACGAAAGTATTTGGCTCGCCCTTCCTGCTAATCGATAATGAGATGCGTTTTCTCCAAAAATAAAACTTCGCAAAGATCGACAGCTTGATGATAACTCCTCAGTAACATCTGTAGTAAGTTCGATAGCTAGAGTCCGATGCTTAAATTCTTCAATAACCAAAAATATTGAGCCCAGCTGAAAATATTTTTCAACTTTAGATTTCTCCCAAATATAATTATCTTCAACGGATAGGATTTTATTTTGGTAGAACAATATCAATCTATCAGAATCAATTAATTGATTCGACTTAAGAAAATATGAGGGCTCTGACATACAACTAACCTAATGCATCCAGGTAAAACATGCCAGCACATTGGTTCAGCGAATGAAATAAAAATTTAACGATTAAGCCAGACAAACAACTATCGGGAAGGATACTATTATTTTAAGGCTTTCTATTCAAGATATTCTGTTACCAATCTGGTTGGAAACGAGTAATCAAGTTATTTTCGGGGTCGGCTCAAGCTTAAGCCATAGGCATCCATCCTCACTCGATTTTTCAATGTCCGATAGCCTTTTATTATGTTCTTGTACTTCATCTTTACTAGCATAGAGAATAGGAGCAGGAGGACGATTCGGATCTAGCTTACGTCGCTTCTTACCAGCGCTAAATGCATGCGATATACCTTCGCTCAACTCCAAGGCTGACTGCCCACTAGTCATAGCCAGATAAACATCTGCCAATATTTCAGCATCTAATAAAGCTCCATGTAACTCTCTATGATTATTATTTATCTCATAGCGTTTACACAGTGCGTCGAGACTATTCCTTTGCCCCGGATGCTTGTCTCTAGCAAATACTAGTGTGTCTAGAATTGTGCAAATTTGTCCTACATCTTTCTCTTTAAATTTTAGCTTCGCCAACTCACTATTAATGAAACCGACATCAAAGGGTGCATTGTGTATGATTAATTCTGAACCTTGAATAAATTGAATAAATTCTTTATAAATATCTGAAAATTTTGGCTTGTCTAACAAAAATTCTGAAGTTAATCCATGTACTTCAATAGCTGCCTCGTCGATGTCACGTTCTGGATTAAGATAAACTTGGAAATGCGATCCAGTCAATTTACGATTTTCAATTTCGACACAACCTATTTCAATGATTCGGTGACCTTGAGTAGGATCAAGTCCAGTTGTTTCCGTATCTAAGACTATTTGGCGCATGTATTTATTTCTAAAATTAGTATGTAGTAATTATTCAATTAGTTCATCAATTCCTTGATTAGCTAATTGATCAGCTATTTCATTTTCAAGATGACCGCTGTGGCCTTTAACCCATTCCCATTCTATCTCATGGTTTTGTACTAGCTCGTCGAGACGCTTCCATAATTCTACATTAAGCACTGGTTTTTTATTAGCTGTTCGCCAGTTTCTTTTTTTCCAATTAACTATCCACTCAGTGCTCCCCGTGAGCACGTATTTAGAATCTGTTGTGATTTTTACTTTACAAGGCTGAGTCAAAGCCTCTAATCCCTTTATAACAGCCGTCAATTCCATTCGATTATTCGTAGTCAGGGCTTCTCCCCCATATAATTTTTTCTCGGCGCTTCCATATCGCATGAGTACCCCCCACCCTCCTTTACCAGGATTACCACGACATGCACCGTCTGTAAAAAGCTCAACTATTTCCATGAGTTACCAATCTCGTCTCTAATGTATTTTAGCTCTAATATTTTCGGTTAAAGGAAATGCAGACACTCTTGAAGCCATAGGTATTCTCTTAGTTACGATAGGGGTGATCGGTATGGCAGTTTTTTCGCAGTGCACAATATAAGAACCGCCAAAGGGGCTTTGCGTCTTTTCTCCAATTTTTTCAAATTGTTCAACTCGCGCTAAGATTTTTCGACAACTAAAAGGCAGAAAGTGGTTAGCATAATTAACAGATTCTATCTGTAAATTTAACAACTTTAGCCAGTCGCTTAAACGCCTTAAAGATAGAAATCTTCCCATCCAAGGTATATTACGTTTCGACATAAATAATCGAAAAATTCCCCAGAGACTCAAAGGGTTAAATCCGACTATCAACATCTGCCCTCCTGGCCTTAAGACTCGAGTTAGCTCTCTTAAAAGTCTGTGACTATCGATCGTAAAATCTAGCGCATGATATACCAATATTATGTCGACACTGTCATTAGCCAATGGCAGCTCTTCGATATTTGCAACCGGCATCTTAGTCCCTGCAAACAAAAATGGAGAAAATATTATTTTGTGACCAATTGGGCTATTTTCGATTAGCTTTAAACTCTCGTCCGCGCCAACTTGCAATATATGATAACCAAATAAATGAGAAATCGTTTCCTGAAGCTTTTGTTTTTCATTCTCTACTACTCTGGCCCCCAAGGGTGACTGGTACCATTCGTTCAATAGAAGAAATAACGAATTCGAACTCTCCCGAAGGTCTTTAATTACGTGCCTCTTCTGATTATTAATTCTCCATTTCATAGTAACTTAGGCCCCGTATAACTCTTTTTATCCCCACAAATTTTTCTGTCAAAATACTAATTTTGAAGCTTGTAATCAGTAGTAGACCCTATATTATGTCGCCTTTGTAAAAAGGCAGGCAATTAATTGATTCGATATATGTAATAATATCAACAGTATACAATATATACCTATGTTTATTAATACCTTTATTAGGGATAGTATTCGCTAGCGCGATGTCTAATACATTTATGCTAAAAGCTCGATCATCAACTGCTCGAATTCTCATAGGCACTGCTTGTGTATCTTTATTCATTGGTTGTCAATCAACGACCAGGGTAAAAATGATAGAAATCGAGATGACGGATCAAGTTGATCTAACTGAGCCAGAATTGCCGCCTACTCCATTAGTAATAGTCGCAGAAGAACAAAACCTAATCGAAAGCTTTGATGATTTATGGGAACGACTGCAGGCAAACTTTCTCCTTGGCATGCACTACGAAAATAGAGCAGTAGATGATCAGCTAACTAATTATATCCACAATCAAGACTATTTCGACCGCATAGCAGAGCGAGCAGAACCGTTCTTATTCTGGATAGTTGGAGAAATTGAACGTCGCGAGCTTCCTATGGAATTGGCGCTATTACCAATCGTTGAAAGTACATTTAACCCTAATGCTTACTCTCCAAAACACGCCGTTGGTCTTTGGCAATTTATGGGGCCTACGGCCAAAAGCTTCGGGCTCCAACAAGATTGGTGGTATGACGGCAGGAGAGACCCTCGGGCCTCAACTATTGCTGCCCTGGATTTCCTAGAACAATTATATTTAGAGTTTAACCAAAACTGGTTGCTAGCATTGGCTGCCTACAACACTGGCTCCGGAAATGTCAAACGAGCAATAAAGCAGGCTGGGATGACAATTGACATAGCAGAGTTTTGGTCCTTACCACTGGCAAATGAAACAAAAGCACATGTTCCAAAAATCCTTGCCCTAGCCAAATTGATTTCTAATAGCCAACGATATGGAATAGAACTCTCGGCTATAGCCAATGAAGAACAGCTAGTACTTGTGGAGATTGATTCGCAAATAGACCTATCACAGGCAGCAAATTTAGCAGATCTTGATTATGGAGAACTTAGGCGACTAAACCCCGGCTATCTTCAGTGGGCTACCCATCCAGACAACCCTCAAGTAATTGCGGTGCCAATAAAAAATGCCGAATCATTGCAACAAGGGATTGCTAACTTAGGACCAGACCGTTTTATTACTTGGGATAGATATGAAATTCAACCGGGCGATACGCTAGGTGGTATCGCCATTAAGCTAGGCACTGAAATTGAAGTTTTAACATCTGTAAATCAAATACAAGGGAGCAGGATTATCGCCGGTGATTCATTGCTCGTTGCAAGAACAACTGACCTATCGCTACTGTCTAATATCAAGCGCAATAACCAAAATCGTCGGAATACTATACCAGTACCTAACATTTATACTATCAGGAACGGCGACAATCTGTGGAAAATCGCTCGACGCTTTGATTTAAAATCTAGAGCTATAGCCAATTGGAATGGTATTAGTATCGATTCTACATTGCAGCCAGGACAGGAACTTAATCTAGAATTTACCGATAGAAAGATACCAAATCAAAGAATCTCAGCGACCGATACTGCAAGCGAATACAAGGTACGCAGTGGCGATGCAATGATCGTAATAGCATCAAAGTTTAACATAGATCTACCCAAACTACTGACCTGGAATAATATGACTGCCAAGGATTTAATTTTTCCAGGCCAGCTAATCCGAATAACTCCACCAGAATTAAACTAAGATATTAATGAAGCTTTCACAGCAAGAAAAGAACTTCAATAAGGATTTCTTTGGACATCCAGCGGGATTATCCACCTTATTTTTTACAGAAATGTGGGAACGTATGAGCTATTACGGGATGAGAGCTCTTTTGGTCCTATTTATGACGTTAAATTTACAGGAAGGGGGTATGGGTCTTACAGTGGCCTCAGCTACTGCAATTTATGGCCTTTATACCGGTGCCGTTTATTTTTTTGGATTGCCCGGCGGCTGGATAGCTGATCGATTGATTGGAGGCCAGCAAGCCATCTGGTATGGAGGCATAATCATTATGTCTGGACATATCCTTTTAGCTTTACAGAGCGAAAGCACATTCTTTATCGGACTAATCTTTATTATTTTAGGTACAGGCCTACTCAAACCGAATATCGGAGCTTTAGTTGGGCAACTCTATAGTCTAGAAGATCCACGGCGAGATGCCGGATATGCTCTTTACTATATGGGCATTAATATAGGATCAATTATTGGTTATATCGCTTGTGGTTGGCTACAAGTCTATATGGGGTATCACTGGGCCTTCGGTGCTGCCGCAATAGGCATGGGTATAGGCCTTATTCATTTTCGACTTACGTTATATAAATTAGGAGGACAAGCAGAATTCGCAACTCAGCCACTTTCACCTTCTGGCCGTAAAATAAGTCAGCTTGCTATCATTAGTTGCATTTTTTTAATAGGACTTTTTACAGTATTGATTCTATCTGGAAGCATTTTAATCGATCCAATTTTGTTTGCACAATATATAGCGATAGCGATAACAGTTATATTTGTTATGTATTATTCGTCTTTGTATTTTTTGTCAAACTTGAACTCAAATGAGAAAAAATCTCTTATAGCTTTATTCTTAATCTGTATCGCGTCAACCTTATTCTGGGCCGGATTCGAGCAAGCCGGATCGTCACTAAATCTTTTTGGCAGAGATTATACTAATAGAGTTTTTGGAGGTTTTGAAATCCCACCCTCTTGGTTTCAATCAGCCAATTCTTTTTTTATTGTAATTCTCTCTCCCTTCTTTGCTGCACTCTGGATTAATCTTGGAAAACGTTTAGTAAAACCGAACTATGGGATTAAATGTGCTATCGGCCTGATAATCATGGCAAGCGGATTCATTGTAATGTTCTTCGCAGCGCAGGCCGCTTCCAGAGGGCTTCTTGTAGCACCTTACTGGTTAGTGACTACATATTTTCTTCATACTGTCGGTGAACTATGCCTAAGCCCGGTAGCATTAAGCGCTGTTAGCAGATTATCTCCTAAAAGATTTTCTGGCCAATTAATGGGAGTATTTACATTAACCTATTCTATAGGAAGTGTAGTAGCGGGCTTAGTAGCAGGAAATTTCAATCCTGAAAATTTTGAGCAAATGCCTAATCTGTATTTACAAATTAGTTTATTCTCCATCTTAGGCGGCATTATTATTGCTGCTCTTGCCACCTTAACCAGGAAATGGGAATCATTGCTTGAAGAAGAAGCCGAGCTGCTTCAGACTAAGGCATAAATTTTATAAGCTCGCGCAAATTTAAACTTAATTAAGGAATATAGAATATGGGCTTTCTTTCTGGCAAACGGATATTAGTTTTAGGTGTCGCTAGCAAGTTATCCATAGCATCTGGTATTGCCGCTGCGATGCATAAAAATGGGGCAGAACTTGCATTTACTTACCAGAATGAGAAACTAAAAGATCGAGTGATCAAGTTTGCCGAAGGCTGGGGATCTAATAAAGTATATCCATGTGATGTTACCAGCGATCTACAAATTAGTGATTTGTTCTCACAACTCGGTGAAACCTGGCCTGAATTAGACGGGATTGTGCACTGCCTTGCTTATGCTCCTGCAAACGAGCTTAATGGCAATTATGTTGACGTTACAACACGCGAAGGCTTTCTCAAAGCCCATGAAATCAGCTCCTATAGCCTAGTCGCTCTCGCTCAAGCAGGCCGGGAACTGATGAAAAATCAAAATGGTTCTCTCTTAACCCTTAGTTATCTCGGGGCGCTTCGCAGCCTCCCGAATTACAATGTAATGGGGCTTGCCAAAGCTAGCTTAGAGGCTAATGTTAGGTATATGGCAGCTAGTTTAGGGCCCGAAGGCACAAGAGTGAACGGAATTTCTGCTGGACCAATCAAGACACTTGCAGCGGCAGGCATCAAAAGTTTCCGAAAAATGTTAGTGCATAACGCCAATCAAACTCCATTACGACGAAATGTAACTATTGAAGAGGTGGGAAACGCTGCATCTTTTTTGTGCTCAGATCTAGCATCCGGAATAACCGGAGAAATACTTTATGTAGATGGAGGTTTTAACACAACAGCTATGGGATCGCTTAACGATCCTTTATGAGTTATCTCTAAAATTCTTCGTCTACTAGATTAGCTTGGATATCTGAACTTTCTCTCAACGAACTAATATAGCCCTGAAAATCATTATTTCCAAGATCCGCTATTATCGATTCTGTGAGCGCAATGCGCTGCTCTTCTGGTATTGACCCTATACTCCCTTCGGTTATTCCATTCAACTCTATCAAAACGAACGTTCCATTATTTAAAGTTATGTTCGAATATTCGGCCTCATCAGAAGCGGACATTGAAAACACCTCATCAACAATCTCTCTATTAACGGTAAAGGAATTTCTGGCTACTCCAGTTTCGGCTATCCACTCCAGCTCATTTTCCTCTAAAAATTCATTAACCTCATTTTGACCCTGCACCTTGTTTATCAGGTCATTACCAAGCTCTTGGACTGCATTACGCTCCATTTGAGTGCGAAGAATAACCGCTATTTCTGGCTCGACATCACCTAATGGGAGCGCAGCTGCTTCGTTAAACTCTAGAACTCTAATAACCATCGATTGTGAATCATCTAGTTCTATGACATCACTGTTATTTCGGTCAATCAAAACTTCATCTGAATAAGCGGCACTTACGATATTTTGATTAGAAAATATCCCATTACCACCAGACCTGACTAGGGGCTCACTCTCTAGTATCGTCAGCCCTAATACTTCCGATATAGTTTCCAAATCCCCTGTTTCAAAGGCTAGATTAGATAAATCCTGCAGCTTCTCTGCATAAATCTGCTCAACTTCCGAACTTTTTGAGTCTCTCTCTAGTCTCCCTCGACTCTCTTCAAACGAAGGAAATATATTCTCAGCGTCCTCGGTCAATTTCACAATATGCACACCAAACTCAGATATCACAGGACCTGATATTGCATTCAATTCTAATTCGTCAAGAGCACTTTCTATTTCAATCGGGAACGCGGTTCCATCTGTATAGCCAATATCCCCGCCTTCTTCAGCAGATACGATGTCACTTGATAGCTCTAATGCTAGATCAGAAAATTCCTCTCCTTGGTCTAGCCTACGCTTGGCCTCTTCAGCTAATTCTAATGCTTGATTTTCGCTAACTTCTGCATTCACTTCGATCAAAATATGCGAAGCTCGTTTCTCCGATGAACCTTCAAATTCGGACCTTTCTAATTCGTATCGTGACCGCAAGTCAGACTCATCTACGCTTAATTCCTCTGAAATTGTATTTTTATTTAACAAAACATACTGAAGAATAATCGACTCTTCTTCTATAAACTCGTCTTGGTTAGACTCATAGTAAGAAGCGATTTCCTGATCTGGAATTGCCGCACCTAACGTGCGTGTTCCCATTGTTATAGACATATATCGAAAGTCCCTTGTCTGTCCCGTCAATTGCGCAAAACGCTCGAGCTCTGCATTAGTGACGAAGCTAGTACTTGTATAAGCATTAGCAAGCTGAGATAAAAGCATTTGTTGTGCAAGAGACTCTCTATACATCGAGACATTCAAACCCTGCGTTGCCATAGTTCTAACTGCAAGGTCTGAATCGAAAACCCCATTTATCTGGAAGCTTTCAGTTTCGAGTATGCCTCGATCGATGCGATTGGATGAGATAGACATCCCAGTATCAGTGGATTTTTGACGCAAAATAGTTTCGTCAATTAGTTGATTTAATGCTATTGACTCCAAGAACCCCTGATCAATCCCATCCAAACCTCCGCCAATTGAGGCGATAAGGTTCTGAGTAGCTTGATCAAGCTGAAATTGAGTAATCTCTTCACCATTTACATCTGCGACAGAAGGAGGTTGAGTGAACCCTCCAATAATGGATTCAACGCCAAAAAGCGCAAATACGGCGATTATCAGACCTATGATAACTTTCCCAAAGGTTCCCAGTGATTTTTCTCTTATATCCTGAAGCATAAATGTCTACCAATCTTTTAAACTTTCTTAACTAACATTAAAAAGTAAAAAGGCGCATCAAAGATGCGCCTAAACTTAAGGTATGGTCTGTATAAGAGGCTATATTAGTCGAATACTATCTATAACTATTCATATGACTAGAGCTAACCCCTTTTACAAAGGTTATTCTCTATAATAGACCAATCCATCTAGGTTTACTAAGGGTTAGACCCGTTAGATTTTAAAACCAGCTTAAACTTATTTTCGAGAAACTTAAGCTATCTATTGATTGACGGAATCCTTAAGTGCCTTGCCAGCTTTAAAGCTAGGAACGCGAGCAGCTTTTATTTGAATCGGTTCACCCGTTTGAGGATTACGACCAGTACGTGCAGCTCTATTTTTAGTAGCAAATGTACCAAAGCCCACCAGTACAACAGGATCATCTTTTTGTAGCGACCCCGTAATAGTCTCTATCATAGCGTCGATAGCACGACCAGCAGCGGCTTTTGGAAGGTCTGCACTTGCAGCAACAGCATCAATTAGTTCTGATTTATTCACGTTATCCCCTTTTGTATAAACAATTAAGAAATTTTAGTTTAGATCGCCAGAAACTCGACCCAATGAATTTGTAAGCAGTATTGCTAAAACTGCTATATCGCACTTTTTTGTAAATTTTCAGGAGGTTAAACACTAAAAGCTTAAGTCCACTTGGCTTTCCAGTTCAATTAACTCCAGCCTATCTGAATAAAGAATACATGTTCAGCACAGCTTCTGCTTTATACCAAGCGTCGAAAAGGGCTGTCAACCTGAAACACACGTATTTAGTGGGTTTTTATCGAGTTCTCATTTCCCCCGGCATCAACTTCATCCCTAGTTGTTTTTTTCTTTCCTTGACTCTTCTTTGATCCCTTCGAAGGTGTTGGCTGATATTGCAAAGCATACTCAAAAACTTCATCTATCCATTTAGCTGGAACTATTTTCAAATCAGCTTTAATTTCATCTGGAATTTCGCTCAAGTCTCTTTCGTTGTCGGCCGGAATGACAACCGTTTTAATATTTCCGCGATGTGCAGCAAGTAGCTTTTCCTTTAAGCCACCAATTCTGAGAACCTGGCCTTGCAGCGTAATTTCACCAGTCATAGCGACATTAGCTTTAACTGGAATATCAGTCAGAGCTGATACAAGAGCTGTACACATCCCAATACCAGCGCTAGGGCCGTCTTTTGGAGTTGCGCCCTCAGGTACATGTATATGCAAATCCAATTTTTCATGAAAAGCGGTGTCTAGGCCCAGGAGTTGAGCTCTGCTTCTAACCACGGTAAAAGCTGCCTGGATCGACTCCTGCATTACATCGCCTAACGAGCCAGTTTTAATTGTCTTACCTTTTCCGGTTACCGCTAGAGCTTCTATTGTTAAAAGTTCTCCCCCAACTTGGGTCCACGCTAACCCATTAACCTGGCCCACCTTATTTTCTTTGTCTGCTTTGCCATAATCATATTTTTGGACTCCAGAATACTTCTCCAAAAGATCGCTATGCAAAGTTACGCTATCTTTAGAGTTTGAAAGAGAGCTTTCTTTAACTACTTTGCGGCAGATTTTTGCTACTTCTCTCTCCAATCCTCGAACTCCTGCTTCACGAGTATAGTACCTAATAAGGTCTAGAATAGGTCCCTCAGAAAATATAATCTCGCCTTCGTCCAAACCATTATTCTTCTTTTGTTTGGGCACCAAATAACGTTGAGCAATATTCATTTTCTCGTCTTCTGTATATCCTGGTATTCTAATTACCTCCATTCGATCTAAAAGCGCCTCTGGGATGTTCATACTATTCGAAGTACAAACAAACATAACTTCAGATAAATCATAGTCAATCTCCAAATAATGGTCATTAAAGCTATGATTTTGCTCCGGGTCCAAAACTTCTAGCAACGCAGATGCAGGATCACCTCTATGATCCATGCCCATCTTATCTACCTCATCTAGAAGGAAAAGCGGATTCTTAACCCCTACTTTCGATAATTTTTGCAACAATTTACCAGGTAATGAGCCAATATATGTTCTTCTGTGGCCTCGAATTTCTGCTTCATCGCGAACACCGCCTAAAGCCATACGCACAAATTTTCTATTCGTCGCCCTAGCAATAGATTCTCCCAAGGAAGTCTTACCGACACCAGGAGGGCCAACCAAACATAGTATAGGTCCTTTTAATTTCTTAACACGCTTTTGTACCGCCAAATATTCCAGAATGCGCTCTTTAACCTCTTTTAATCCATAGTGATCTGCCTCGAGAATATCTTCAGCTTTATTCAAATCCAAACGCACTTTGGAGCGTTTTTTCCAGGGAATAGTTACCATCCAATCTAAATATGTTCTGACAACAGATGCCTCAGAAGACATTGGGGACATTAGTTTTAATTTATGTAGTTCTGACGATGCTTTGTCCTTAGCGTCTTTAGGCATCCCTGCTTCTTCTATTTTTTGTTTTAACTCCTCAGCTTCATTAGGTACGTCTTCTAGCTCGCCCATTTCCTTTTGAATAGCCTTCATTTGCTCATTTAAATAGTACTCTCTTTGGCTTTTCTCCATTTGCTTTTTAACCCGGCCCCTGATTCGTTTTTCTACTTGAAACAAATCTATTTCTGACTCTATTAAAGCCATAAGATGCTCTATACGTGGCTTCAGACCAGATAACTCAAGCAAGTTTTGTTTTTCCTGCAGCTGAAGAGACATATGAGACGCTATGGTATCTACCAACCTGCCCGGTTCATCAATTCCTGATATCGAAGTCATAACTTCTGGAGGGATTTTTTTACTTAACTGAACATATTGATCAAACTGGGAAAGTAATGACCGAATTAACAAAGAGGACTCTTTCTCCGGAATTTCCTCAAACGCCATTAAGTCGATTTCCACTTGGAAATAATCAGCCTCATAAGAAATCTTCTTTATTTTCGCTCTTTCTAAACCCTCCACCAAAACCTTTACAGTCCCGTCAGGTAACCGAATTAACTGTAAAATTGTGGATACGGTACCAATCTCAAATAGATCCTCTGTCGCTGGCTCATCATCAGTAGCATTTTTCTGAGCTACCAAGAGCACTTGTTTGTCGCTAGACATAGCCATCTCTAGCGCTTTTATAGATTTGGGTCTACCTACAAAAAGGGGCTGAACTATTTGCGGATATACCACTACGTCTCTTAGTGGCAGCAGAGGTAAAATGGTATTGCTAGGAAGATTCTCAGGCATGCTTCAAACACTCTTAGTAACTTACGGATCAGTTATCAAACATGGCGCTTATATATCAAAAATCAAGGGCTTTACCGAACTTATTCATCAACTGCGGTTTTGCTAGGCTGATCGATATTTTCATACATTAAGAGGGGCTCAGATTCACCATTAATAACTGCATCATCTATAACGACCTTACTAACCTCCTCTAAAGAAGGGATCTTATACATAGAATCAAGAAGAACGCTCTCCATTATAGAACGAAGACCACGGGCGCCAGTCTTTCTTTCTTGCGCTTTCTTTGCAATAGCCCTAAGCGCATCATCTCTAAATTGAATCTCTACGCCTTCCATTTCGAATAGTTTTAAATACTGCTTTGTAAGGGAGTTTTTTGGTTCTTTAATAATACGAACCAGCGCGTCCAGATCAAGCTCGTCTAGCGTCGCTATCATCGGCAACCGTCCAACAAACTCTGGAATCAAACCAAACTTTACAAGATCTTCTGGCTCAACATCTCTAAGAGTTTTACCTACATTATCGGTCTGAGAATGCGACCTTACTTCTGCGGTAAAACCAATACCACTCTTTTCTGAGCGATCCAGTATAATTTTATCTAATCCAGCAAAAGCTCCACCACAGATGAATAATATATTTGACGTATCGACTTGCAGAAACTCTTGCTGTGGATGCTTTCTACCCCCTTGCGGCGGCACTGACGCGATAGTTCCTTCTATTAATTTTAAAAGTGCTTGCTGCACTCCCTCTCCAGACACATCTCTAGTAATCGATGGGTTATCTGATTTTCGCGAAATTTTGTCTATCTCATCAATATAAACTATACCGATTTGAGCTTTCTCGACGTCGTAATCACATTTCTGCAAGAGTTTTTGGATAATGTTCTCTACATCCTCTCCAACATATCCAGCCTCGGTAAGAGTGGTAGCATCAGCTATGGTGAAAGGCACTTCGAGAAGTCTTGCCAACGTTTCCGCTAACAAAGTCTTTCCAGTACCAGTGGGGCCAACCATCAAAATATTACTTTTACCTAACTCAACATCACTACCGGATTTATCGTAATTAAGTCGCTTATAGTGGTTATAGACAGCTACCGACAATACTTTTTTGGCATTTTCCTGCCCTATGACATACTCATCAAGAGTGTTCTTTATCTCCTCTGGAATAGGAAGTTTACTCGCCTTTTGCTCAGAATCTTTATCTTGAATTTCTTCTCGTATTATATCGTTACATAAATCTACACATTCATCACAAACGAAAACAGACGGCCCGGCTATAAGCTTTCTAACTTCATGCTGACTTTTACCGCAAAATGAGCAGTAAAGTAGCTTGCCATTTTCTTCTCCCTTGTTAAATCCATCATCTGACATTTTTTAAAGACTAGCTCCTCTCAAGGCTGGGTAACATAATCAAAATTTGACTACCCTATTTGGGCAAAACATTTGATTATAATTCGACGTTTTTCTGATTATAGCAAACCCCGACAAATTACTTAGAAATAACGCCTAACACTCTAGTCAGAGTTCTCACTTAACTTATTATCTACTCTTCTTTCGATTACTTTATCGACCAGACCATATTCCTTTGCTTCTTCCGCACCCATAAAATGGTCTCGTTCTGTATCTTGAGTAATTATTTCTTCCTTTTGGCCTGTATGAAATGAAAGTAATTTATTAAGTTTTCTTCTTAAATTAATGATTTCATTGGCTTGTATTTCAATATCAGAGGCCTGGCCTTGCGCGCCTCCGCTTGGCTGATGAATCATCATGCGCGAATGTGGCAACGCCATTCTCTTTCCAATTGCGCCACCAGCGAGTAAAAATGCTCCCATGCTAGCTGCCTGACCCACGCACATCGTACTTACATCTGGCTGGATGAATTGCATAGTGTCGTAAATGGATAGCCCCGCAGTTACCGATCCGCCCGGCGAATTAATATAAAGATGAATATCTTTATCTGGATTTTCTGATTCCAGAAATAGCATCTGAGCAACAATTAGATTTGCCATGTGGTCTTCAACCACACCGGTCATAAAAATGACACGATCCTTAAGGAGGCGGGAATAAATATCATACGATCTTTCTCCACGGGAAGTTTGCTCGACCACAACTGGAACTAGGGCCGCTTGGGACATTTTTATATCAGACATAAAGTTTTATCTCTTTTCCTGAGCGCGTTAAATAGCGCCAATATTATTCGATCTCGCCGGCTGAAGCCGTTCAATAAGAGAATTTAAATCAAACTTAAACCTCTTTATAGTGCTCGCCTTTTTGGAGCTAATCTTCAGAGTCTTTCTTTTCTGGCTCTATGGCTTCTTGATAGCTAACGTTTTTCTCAATAATTATCGCTTCATCAATAATTAAGTCGAACACCTGATCTTCTATAACGGAAGACTCTATAGTAGCTAACTGCTCTTTATTTCCATAGTACCAATCTATAACTTCGTCAGGAGATTCATAAGTAGAAGCGAGCTCTTCCACAGTTTCTCGAACTTTCGCAGAATCCGCCTGCAAGTTCTTTTCCTTTACGACTTCACCGAGAACCAAGCCAAGTGTCACTCGACGTTCGGCTTGGTCTAGAAACAGATCATCAGGCAGTAAAGAAGGGTCCAGTTCTTGCTTGCTACCCATTCGCTGCATAGCTTGAGCTTTCATGCCTTGAACTTCATTTGAAACTAACGCTCCCGGAATTTCAAAATTTATAACCTCAATTAGAGCATCTGTAATTTTATTTTTTATTTTAGCTCGACTTGCAGCCTTTAACTCTCGCTCCATATTAGTCATTATTTCTGCATGAAAGGCTTCTTCACCCCCATCTTCTACGCCAAAACTCTTAAAAAACTCTTCGTTAACTTCTGGGAGTTGCGACTGCTTAACCGAATTTATAGTTATATCGAATTCTACGCTCTGCCCAGCAAGTTCTGGGCTTTGGTACTCTTCAGGGAACTTCAGGTCAATTACAAATTCCTCTCCCTTACTTCTACCGACAATACCTGACTCAAAACCCGGAACCATTTGGTCAGAGCCTATAACTAAATTTGCGGCTTTTGCCGCACCGCCTTCAAATTCTTCGCCCCCCTTTTTTCCGACATAATCGATGTTGACTAAATCCTTATCTGCCACGTTTCGATCTACATCTTCCCATGTTTTACGCTGCTCCCTTAATGTTTCAATCATCGTTTTAAGATCATCTTTCTTTACTTCAGCGGTCAGCTTCTCAACCTTAATTTTTGTGAAATCTGGCAAAATAACTTCAGGATATACTTCGAAAATCGCAACAAATTCTAAATTTTCGCCTTCACTAGTATTAGTCGCCTCTATTTTAGGCTGCCCGGCTGGCTGCAGACTTTCTTGGGTTATCGCCTCATAAACAGATTGGTTAATTAATTCATTAATCACCTCACCTCTAACACCCTTCCCAAGTTTATTTTTAATTACTTTGAATGGAACCTTACCTCGTCTAAAACCTTTCAAATGAGCTGATTTAGCTGCATCGCGAAGTCTAGAATCCACCGCCGAATCTACCCGTTCTCCAGGAACAGCAATAGTCATCTTTCGCTCAAGACCTTCCCCATTTTCTACCGAAACTTGCATGTATAACCTCTTTACACAATGAGACCCAAGCTCATGTTTCCTATAGATCAATTAAAAATTTACATATGTAGGCTTAGCATGAACCGATAATTACAAATTATTAGTTTTTATTGCTAAAAATTTCAATAAGTTATGTAATATGCGTCAGCTACGAGAAGTGCGCGATTTTCCCATATAGACTTCCCAACTGCAATCATTGTGGAATAACACCAGAGCAAGTTTTGAAAATGCTTAAACGCAACTAAACCTTAAGTAATATTGAGAATACAGAATGAAGTTTCAAATACCTTCAATACGCTAATAAATATTCACTATGTCTATTAACCGAAACCAAGTAACGGGGTTATTACTTGCTGGCGGCAAGGGCTCACGCATGAAGTTTACTGACAAGCCCTTAATTGAGCTTGGAAATAAACCATTAATTCAGTGGGCATTATTAGAAGCTCGTCAACATACTCGAAAATTTTTCATTAATGTAAATCGCAATTTTGAAAAATATAGACGGTTTGGGCTTCCGTTGCTTCCTGATCTGCCGAACGCACCAGCAGGTCCGCTAGCGGGTATCCATAGCGGGATGGAATTCATCGCGACAGAGAAAAATCTCTATTTGCCCCATTTTCTTCTTTGCCTTCCCGGAGACGTCCCATTCTTCCCTAAAGAATTAATTCCGAATTTATTAGTAGAAATGGATAAGGAGCCTTGTGACGCTATTTTTACTAGAGCAGGTGGTCAGATCGAACCGCTATTCTCTCTTTGGTCATATACTGCCAGAACGAGAATCTCTAATGCTGTCGCGGAAGGGCTTCATGGCCCCCGGCAGATATTTCCTTTATTAAATACGAGGGAGCTTTTGATTGATAATAACTCACACCTAGACTTTCTAAACATTAACACCATCCGGGACCTAACTTTGGCAAAAAAACTACTTAAAGCGCAATAAATCTTCAATTTATCTACTAAAATAAGATCAATAGAAATTTTTATAACCTTTAAATTCTTTCGCTATATCCTTGTTTCAAATACAAAAGTCAAATCCCCCGAATTTTGAAAATGCTTTGTATGATACTGAAATATCAAACAAATAAATTTTAAGGGGACATAGCAAATAACAGCATTAAAATAACGATGGCATATTTTTTGCGGCCTTTTAAAATCAAAAATCTCAGGTTACTGTGTGTTTACTCGCTAGCTTAAGGCTGCAAAAAGATAGACGTAGTCGCCTTGACTTATTCAGTAGCAGCCCTAGGCTAGCGAAGACCATCGATTTAGCAATCATAACAGGCGAATAATAATGACAAATTCTCACCTGGACAAAAAACATAACGAAAGATCTAACGAAAAAGATCCCATTTTTACAGTGCAAAATGTTTGGTACTTCCGAACAGAAGATGGAGAAACTATAGGACCATTTCGATATAGATCAGAAGCAGAATCAAATCTTGACCGATTCTTAAAACAACTTGAAACGCAATTGTCTGACCGATAATAAGGGTTTATTGCTTCGCACAAAAAGAAAGCTATTCCATTTCTTCAAAGTTAAGTGATATTGAGTTTATGCAATACCTCAAGCCTGTTTCTTTAGGGCCATCATCAAATACATGCCCGAGATGTGAATCACACCTGCTGCAAACCACCTCAATACGCGACATGCCGTGAGAATAATCCGGAATTTCGGTAACATTTTCTCCTTTTGCTGGCTGGAAAAAACTGGGCCAACCGCAACCAGAGTCATATTTAGCCGTAGACAAAAAGAGTAGCTGACCGCAAGCTCCGCATTTGTAGCCCCCATTATCTTTAAAATTGCAATATTTTCCACTGAAAGGCCTTTCTGTGCCTTTTTTTCGAAGTACGATATATCGATCTTCACCTAGCTCTTTAAGCCAATCTTCTTCAGATTTCGAAATATTTTTGTATAAATTTGATCTATTTTTCATTTAAACCTCAAGCAAATCTGAGCGACAAGCTCGCGTAGTACCCTACCTCATTTTACTAAGTTCCTGTAGAATAACGAACTTTCAAAACCTCAAAGCTTAATTCGATATTCTTTCCAATACTACTGCTAGTTGTATCTAAAAATAGTTAAGTGACGATTTAAACAATGAAACAGGCAAAAGAATTTAATAACCCGATAGCGAAGATTAATCAACATTCTTCCAAACTCGACGATGTGTGTTATGACATCCGGGGACCGGTGTTAGAAGAAGCAAAGAGGTTAGAAAAACAAGGTCATGAAATACTAAAGCTAAACATCGGCAATCCTGCATCATTTGGATTTAATGCTCCTAAGCAAATTATATCTAATGTTAGTGAGAATTTAGCCTCAGCGCAGGGTTATAGTGACTCAAAGGGATTAGTCTCCGCACGAAAAGCAATATCCGAAGAATGCAAAACACTTAAAATCAGGAATGTTGATCTCGATGATATCTACTTAGGAAATGGCGTTAGTGAATTAATTACCATGTCTTTGCAAGCCCTGCTAAATGATGGGGATGAAGTTCTTCTACCGGCACCGGATTACCCTATTTGGACTGCTTCAGTCATTCTCAGCGGAGGAAACCCAGTACATTACATATGTGATGAAAATTCAAATTGGTATCCTTCGCTATCTGATATCGAGTCAAAGATAAATTCACGTACACGAGCAATTGTAATCATTAATCCAAATAACCCTACCGGAGCCGTGTACGATGAAGAAATATTATTAGGGATGGTAGCTCTAGCTCGAAAATATAAACTTATCTTATTTGCGGATGAAATTTACAGCAAGATCGTTTACGACGACGCTAAGCACGTCCCATTAGCAGCATTAAGTGATGACGTATTTACCATAAGCTTTAATGGCTTAAGCAAATCCTACAAGCTCGCAGGCTTTAGATCTGGATGGATGGTTTTAAGCGGCCCGAAGCACCTTTACAAAAATTATGTAGAGGGATTGGAAATCTTAACTAATATGCGCCTTTGCGCGAATGTACCGGGACAATTCGCCGTACAAACAGCACTTAATGATAAGGAAAGTTCTAAAAAACTTACTCTACCTGGCGGGCGGTTAAAAGAACAAAGGGATGTTACATGGGAACTTCTGAATCAAATTCCGGGCATCAGTTGTGTTAAACCCATGGGGGCTATTTATCTTTTTCCTAAATTAGATCAAAAATTCTTCAATATTGAAGACGATGAAAAGCTAATTTTAAATATTTTGGAGCAAGAAAAAATACTCCTAGTTCAGGGTAGCGCTTTTAATATCTCAGACAAACAACACTTTCGCATCGTATTTTTGCCAGAAGTAGATCAGCTAGCCAAGGCCATCAATCAAGTGTCAAATGTTCTCGACTCATACAGAAAACCCTAGGTCCGAAACCCCACCGCAGTGAGAAACCGAATGCTTTCTTCGGAAAATGATTCTGGCACTAAATAGGTGCAGAATTCTTTGCGCTTACTAAGCTGCCTTCTTAGTTTATCAAACGATTCCTTTTCATTAACATCTTCCATCGTTAACAGCGATTGTTTAAATCTTGCGCTAATCTCTCTAATTGGAAAAACCTTAGCAATAGCATCAACGTAACTCTCTGTTGAATTCACAGTTAAAGGCTTACTAATTTCAGAGTTATAGGTTTCAGGAGAGACAATAGGTAACTCAAAGAAATTTATAAGTGAAGATACCATTTTAAGAGAGGCCTTTTTCTTGGCTTCTTCGCTATAACCGGCGATATGAGGGGTGGCAATATTAGCCAATTTTACTAATGACCTATTACATTGAGGTTCATCCCTCCATACGTCGACAACAAATATCAGATCTTCTCTTTCGTTTATTACTTCTAGTAGTACCTCTTCGTCTATCACTTCACCACGTGAAGTGTTAATAAACATCGCTTTTTCAGGAAGAGACAGGAGAAATTCTTTCCCAATTAAATTTCTAGTCGAGTGTTCGCCCGAGTAGATCAAAGGCACATGCACAGAAATAATATTGCATTGAGTCAATTCTTCCAAAGAGTAATACGAAAGACCATCCACCGCTTCTTTACTATTTACGCTCTGTGGAGGGTCATTAACTAAGACCTCACAATTTAAAGATTTAAATTTTT
>JAQWTK010000044.1 GCA_029242705.1 Gammaproteobacteria bacterium
GCAGATGCTGTTGTCACAATAAGTAATACGCCTAATGGCCATGAGCATTTAAAGCGAATCTATGGCGATGATGTATTAATACTGCCATACATCATGCCAGGCTTTATTTTGGCCAAACAGGTAGCCGATGCAGTACATCAAATTGATTGGTCGAAGATAACAGGAATAGTTTTACTTCATCATGGAATTTTTACCTTTGCAGATGACGCAAAAACTAGTTATGAAAAAATGATTGATCTAGTAACGTCTGCGGAAGATTTTCTTAAGAGCTATACTACTCCAGTAACAATCGCAAAGTTTGAATCACAAATTACAGAAAATAAATGCATACAGTTGGCTAGGTTAAGAAGGTCCTCTGGAAAATTGTATGGTGGGCCTGTATTGGCTCGTTTGGATGATTCTCGCGAGTCGGCGGGGTTTTCTCATTTAAAAAATGTCGAAGAACTCGTAACTCGAGGTCCGTTGACGCCGGATCATACTATTCATACAAAAGCTTTTGGTGCGATTTTCGACCAAGACCCTGCTAATGAGCTCCAGAATTTTTGCGAAATGTACCGAAGCTATTTTGGGAAACACGCTCAAGAGGGGCATCAAATACTAGATTGCATGCCTCGCTATGCAGTCTGGCGTAACAATGGAATGGTTTACCTTTCGGGTAATGTTAAAAACCTAGAAGTAGTAAAGAATATAACCCAACATACCATCAAAGCGATCCAGCTAGGCGAGGCTATGGGCGGGTGGCAAGCATTGCCGAGACAAGATCTCTTTGAAATTGAATATTGGGAGCTGGAACAAGCCAAGCTTAGGTCTGGGAAGGCACGAAATTCGTTTGAAGGTAAAGTCGTATTAGTTACTGGAGCCTCTTCTGGTATAGGTGCGGCGTGTGTTAATGATTTTGTTGATCAAGGGGCAGGTGTTATAGCTATTGATCAAAAGAATTCGAAAATATCTAGTAACTCCGCAATATTAAATCTGCAATGCGATGTTACAGATTCAAGACAGATCGCTGACGCTTTATTGCTCGGCGTACGACATTTTGGAGGGATCGATGTTTTAGTTAGCAATGCGGGAAATTTTCCCGCTAGTCAGTCTTTAGAATTGATGACCGATGATAATTGGGAAAAATCTATTGAATTGAATTTGAATTCCCATATGCGCGTTATGCGTGCTTGTTTGCCTTATTTAAAAGAGGGTTTTGATCCTGCTGTTGTGATTATTGCATCTAAGAACGTGCCAGCGCCTGGCCCTGGCGCATCAGCTTACTCCGCGGCCAAAGCAGGGTTGACTCAAATGGCGAGAGTTGCGGCTTTAGAATTGGGTGAATATGGCGTTAGGGTAAATGTGTTGCATCCTAATGCAGTCTATGACACTGCGATATGGACAGAAGAGGTGCTTTTTGCACGAGCGACTAATTATGGTTTGTCGGTAGAAGAGTACAAAACTGCTAATCTATTAAAACAGGAAGTAACATCTAAAGATGTGGCTAAAGCAGTTATGTTGTTTGCGGGCACTGAGTTGGGTAAAACTACTGGTTCGCAACTCCCAATTGATGCAGGTAATGATCGCGTCATCTAATACTAAGTGCGGCCAACGTCTATATTTTTAAGAGTAAACTATGATGATGGAAGGCAAGCGCTTGGAAAGTATTTGGTATGATAGAGAATTAGATGTTGTAAAAATCATTGATCAGAATTTACTCCCGCATGAGCTCAGAATCGCTGAACTGAAGAACCTTTCGGATGCTTGTCATGCTATTACAACAATGCAGGTACGAGGCGCGCCACTAATTGGTATAACTGCAGCATATGGTTTATATCTTTCACTTAAAGAAGATCCAAGGCAGCAGCAACTAGCAATAAAAAAATTGTTAGATACTCGACCAACAGCCGTAAATCTAAGGTGGGCCCTGGATAAAATGCAACAATCTTTAAGTGGGATTGAGAGTGAATTACTTGCAGAAAAAGCATTAGAAACCGCGTGCCTACTAAAAGAAGAAGATTCTGTAATTTGTGAGGCGATTGGGGAGAGTGGCTTACCTATATTGCAGGCACTTTGGCGTCAGAAAAAAGGTTATCAGGACTGCATTAATATCCTTACTCATTGTAACGCCGGCGCGCTAGCTGCTGTCGATTGGGGAACTGCCTTATCTGTAATATACAAAACAGCGGAGGCTGGTGTGCCGATACATGTATGGGTGGATGAGACTAGGCCCAGGAATCAAGGCGCGTCTTTAACTTGTTGGGAGCTATCTCAAGCGGGTATTCCTAATACGTTAATAGTTGATAATGCGGGCGGTCACCTTATGCAACTAGGACAGGTAGATGTCTGTGTGGTGGGAAGCGATCGGACGACTCTTGGGGGTGATGTTTGCAATAAAATTGGGACTTATTTAAAAGCATTGGCAGCGGCTGCAAACAACATACCCTTTTATGCAGCGCTGCCTATTTCTACGATAGATTCCTCAATGGTAACTGGCATCGGGAGCATACCAATCGAAGAAAGATCTGCGGATGAAATCAGTTATGTTTATGGAGTTGATCAGGAGGGAAATAGGAGTAAAGTCAGAATCACCGAAGAAAGGACTCGTATAAAAAATTATGGATTCGATATTACTCCAGCTCAATTAATTACCGGGATTATCACTGAAAAAGGCGTATTTGAAGCTAATGAAATATCTCTGCGAGGAGCGCTCGATTAGCCTGGTGGCCAGTTTAGGCTCCTACCTCCAAGAATATGTAGATGGAGATGGTAAACGGTTTGACCGCCATGCTTTCCAGTATTGATCACATAGCGAAAACCGTCGTGAGCTAACCCTCTTTCATTTGATATTTGGTTAGCTGTTAGCAGTATTTTACCAAGTAAGTCTCTGTCTTCTTTATTTGCGGCTTTTATATCTTTGAGATGTTTGGTGGGAATCACCAAAATGTGTGTTGGGGCGGCCGGATTAATATCTTCAAATGCAAAAACATCGTCATCACGGTACACTTCTGTTGAGGGGATTTTCCCGTCGATAATTTTGCAGAATAAGCAATCTTCTGACATGGTTAACTCCGCTTTTAAAAGGATTAATGGTTATTTAGATTATTCTATATTACTTATGCGATATTTAAAGATTAAGTCTATCTCTTTGCTGGCTAGCGCTTCCATGGTGGTCTCCATGATGGCGGTTGGCCAGGGTGAAGTAATTGAATACGGTTATCGAATATTAAATACGTACCCCCATAATATAAACGCCTTTACACAAGGACTTATTTATCATGAAGGGTATCTGTATGAAGGAACAGGAAAAAATGGATTATCCTCGCTGAGTAAAATTAATCTCGAAAATGGGGAAGTATTGATGACGAAGCGGCTTAATCGCCGCTACTTTGGAGAAGGTATCGAAGTTGTCGACAATAAAATCTATCAGCTAACCTGGCAATCGAATATGGTATTTGTGTGGGATAAGATAAATTTTGAGCAACTCGGTACGCACTATAACCCTACTGAAGGTTGGGGATTGGCTTATGATGGCAAGCAATTGATACTTAGTGATG
The DNA here is from genome assembly GCA_029242705.1 of Gammaproteobacteria bacterium. Classification (GTDB taxonomy): domain Bacteria; phylum Pseudomonadota; class Gammaproteobacteria; order Pseudomonadales; family Pseudohongiellaceae; genus UBA9145. The sequence continues at coordinate 3,537 of JAQWTK010000044.1, forward strand.
GAACCAGTTCGTTGAGGTTTCTGGACCCAGAGTCTTTCTCGATTCAAAGGCAGGTGATGGTGACATTTAATGGCAACCCACTTAGTAGTATTAATGAGCTTGAGTATATTAATGGCGAGATTTGGGCCAATATTTGGCAGACAGATATTATAGTGAGAATCAACCCTGATACCGGTGTCGTAACTTCATTTGTAGATTTAACGGGATTAAGCGATGAAACTCAATTGGGTAGTAATGAAGCGGTTTTAAATGGAATCGCTTGGGATGCTCAAGCTGGTAGATTATTTTTGACAGGCAAGCACTGGGCTAATATTTTTGAAATCGAAGTTTTCCTGCGATAGATAAGAAATCAATAGATCTTCACATGTGGTTAAATAAATTAACTCAGCTGATGAAATTATCAATTTTGTTGGTGCTCTCAATATTACTAATTTCTTGCGAAGCTGTTACTTATTATTCTCAAGCCGTGCGTGGGCAGTTAGCCTTAAATTTAGGTAGAGAAAATATCCAACAGTTGCTTGAAGATAAAAATTTGTCTCATAACCTAAGAGAAAAGTTCATTGAAGTTAATAAAATTCGTGAATTTGCGGAGATCGAGCTTGGGTTACCTATCGGGGGAAATTATGCTACTTACGTCGATCTTGGTAGAGAATATGTAGTTTGGAATGTTTTTGCAGCTCCAGAATTTTCGACTGAGCCCATGAATTGGTGTTATCCAATAGCAGGCTGTGTTTCATACCGCGGATATTTTTCCGAATCAAGTGCTATGCGTTTTGCTGAAAAACTTAGGGGAAAAGGTTTAGATGTGTATGTTGCTGGTATTTCTGCGTATTCAACACTTGGTTGGTTTGACGACTCTGTATTAAATACAGTGGTCGACCGTTCAAGTGATCAGCTAGCAAGCCTTATTTTTCATGAGCTTGCACACCAAGTAATTTATATCCCGGGCGATACTGATTTCAACGAGAGTTTTGCAACTGCGGTCGAGAGAGAAGGGCTCCGTCGGTGGTTGCAAGCTGAGGGTCAAGACAACAACCTTGGTGTAGGAGAAGAAAACCTTAAGCGACATAAACAGTTTGTTGAATTAATAATTTCATACCGAGATCAATTTGACTCATTGTATGAAAAAGATATAGCTGACCATTTAAAGCGTGAGAAAAAGGCAGACATACAGGCGTCTCTTCGCAAAGAGTTTTCCATAATGGAGAATAAATGGGAAGATTATGGGCGCTATGATGCTTGGTTTTCAGGCGACCTTAACAACGCCCAGTTATCTACTGTTGTGTCTTATAATACTTTGGTGCCTTTTTTTACTAAAATCTTGGATGAAAGTGATGATATAACTATGTTCTATGCAGAGGTCGAAAAATTAGCAGAACTCGAGGAAGCGGAAAGAAGAGAGCGAGTTAAAGTGAACTAGTTCTGGGCGAATTGCTTTCTAATCTTTTCCTAATAAAGATATATCATTTCAGGGTTATAGATGGGCCGTTTGCATGGAGATTCTGGGCCTGCCCCACCACGCTAGCGTGAGGATAGCCTGAGTCATGTAATCGCGCTATACAGGTCTCTGCTAACTCATAAGGCATACTAGCTAATAAGCCACCCGAAGTCTGGGGATCAAAAAGTAATTGATATTTGGGGTTTTGACGGAAATCTTCTTGGTTGAGGATATTGGATGAAGCCGCACTGTTATCGGTATGAAGTGAACTAAATATTTTCTGTTTTAGAGCCTCTAGAGACCCAGGTAAGGCAGGAATATTTTCTAGAGTTAAGTCAACTTCGACATTATCAGTAGTTAACATTTCTATTAAATGACCGATAAGCCCAAAACCAGTTATGTCGGTGCAAGAAGTTGCTCCAAGTTCAATGAAAATTTCTGAAGCAGCCCTATTAGATATGGCCATTTCTTGTAACGCATTTTGTATGTTGGTATGCGATGCCTTTGAACGCATATCAGCGGCGAGTAGGGTGCCAGTTCCTAATGGTTTGGTTAAAACTAGAACGTCATCTTTCTGCATGCCATTTTTTTTGAGTATTTTTCCTTCTTCAATAAAGCCATTTACGCATAGTCCAAAAGTAAGATCTGCCGATTCTGCAGAATGTCCTCCTATGAGGGTGCAGTTTTCATTTTTTAGCGTCTTACTGCAAGAGAGCATAAGTTCATGTAATTGTGATTTGGTAAAGTCCTTTGACGCAAAGGGAATGCCCACAATGGCTAGAGCTGAATGGGGATTGCAACCCATAGCATAGATATCGCTTAGGCAATGGTTTGTTGCAATTTTAGCGAATATCCAGGGGTCATTTATGAAAGCTTTTATTTGGTCTACACTTTGAAGAAGAATTTCTCGGCCCCCTATTTTTATCATAGAAGCATCTTCTACAGCCGATGTGCCTGAAATTATTTCTTCTTTATTGGTATTTGGAAGCTCGCTGAGTACTTCTTTTAATATATTACTAGCAACTTTAGCGCCGCAACCTGCACATCGTATGGCATGTAATTTCAAGTTTTTTTCTGTTTCTCGATCCACCAATCCGCGAGTAATATCAAGATTTTCGTCCATAACTGGTAGTTTTGTATATTTCCTAATAAAGGCCTTATCGATTTTATTTTTTAACGACCACACTAGTTTTCCATGAAAAGAAAAATTATTTCGCGATGCGATTGCAGTTTTATTTCCAGTACTGATTAATGCGAGAGTATGTTTTTGAGGTTTGTATGAAACGAGACGTTTACCGGTAGCGTAACGCACTAGATTTTTTGCTAGAGGTGCCCCTTGCCTCACGGCATACACCCCAGACTTAGGTCGAGGCTCTCCTTTAATTGTGGCGGCATCGCCAGTCGCAAAAACATATTTATGCGATGTAGACTGCAATTTCTTTGACACTTCTATAAACCCGTCTTCGGTAATCGCTAAACCGCATTCCGAAGGCCAGGAAGGTATGCTCGCACCTGTGGCGCACACAATCGTATCAGCTTTAATTATAGATCCACCTTTACAGATCAGAGTATTCTCACTTAAAGATACAATTTGAGTTTTTAATAAGACTTTGATGCCTCTTTTTTCTAGCACGGAGGCAGCAAATTTTCGAACTCTACTGTTGTGAAGCGATAATAATTCGTTGTCCGCGCTAATTATTTGGATTTGCAGTTTAGATTTTTCTGAGGCGCTCAGGTTAATTTCTTTGCTTATGCGAAATTCCGCAGCTAAAGCGAGTTCGACACTAGCCGGCCCACCTCCGACAATCACGAATCTGAAAGGAAGATCTTTTCTTATCCTATAAATCGCATTTCTTAAGATTTCTGGCCATTCCTCTATAAATCTATCTATAGGTTTTATTCCGATCCCATATCTAATAGCCCCAGGAATCGATGCCATATTGGGGCTGGACCCTATGTTTAGCGAAATTAAATCGAAGTTAATATCAGGCCGTGAAGTCATTTTTACGGCTTTATTTGTAAGGTCGATCTCCTGAATTTCTTCCTGGATGATTCTTGCGCCAGCAAATTGAGCCAGAGGGCGCAAATCTATATGGATTTCATCATGGTCATAGAGGCCTGATAGAAAGCCAGGAAGTGAGCCCGAATAGGGCGTGCTTATATCGCGACTGATTAGGGTTAATGCGAGCCCAGGGACAGGTTTCATGCCAAAATGCTTTAAGACGGCTAAGTGGCTATGGCCACCTCCGACTAATACCAGATGCTTGACAATTGGGCTGCTTGATTTCATAAGACTGAGAAAAAGGCTAAAGAAGCCTAGTTTACCTCAAAAACTTGTGAATCCGGCAATCGATATACAAACATCCTATCCCTCAAAAGGTAATATCGGTTAAGCTTGCTCGCTGTATTTCCACTAAACTAATGATGAATTTAAAATGGAGGAAAAGAATGACACTCATATCTCTTACAAAGAAAACCTTATTTTTAGTCTCTACGGTCCTTTTGGCCGGAGCTGCGCAAGCACAGTGGTCGCTTAATAACGATGCTTCGACTCTAAGTTTTGTTACCGTAAAAGCTGATCATGTAGGAGAGGTCCACACCTTCGATCGGCTGTCAGGGAGTATTGATGATCGCGGTAATGTTGAAATTATAATTGAATTGGCGAGCGTGAATACTTTGATCGACATTCGCAATGAACGAATGCAGAACATGCTGTTCGAGACCAATTTGTTTCCTGAGGCGAAAATTACTAGCGAGATAAATCTTTCAGCTATTACTGCTATGTCAGCGGGTGTTTCAGTGTCTATGGAAGTGGAATTTGAGTTGGATATTCATGGCGCGTCAAATTCTTATACTGCTGATCTGGTAGTTACTCGGCTAGAAAATGGAGTTATTGCTTCAACTTCGAAGCCGATATTAGTCACAGCTAATACGCATGGATTAGTTGAGGGCGTAGAAGCGTTGAGGGAAGTTGCCGGCTTGCCGAGTATAAGCAGAGCTGTACCCGTTACGTTTACAGTTATTTTTGATCAGTGATAGTAATTATTAGTATAACTTTTTCGAGAAATATGGCTCAGAAAATTGTGTAACACAGTTCTCTGAGCTTATTTTTTGTTTGATCGCGCTAAGCGAAACTACTAGAACTTATACTTAAGTAGTACCCTGACAGCCCTTGGATTAGCAGGGTGAAAGTGAATATCTTCAACTCCGGCTGCTTCGCCGGGCAAGCGAGATTCGAACCAATAGGCAATATCATCATCATCTCTGTCCAGGAGATTTAATACGTCTAGCCCAATTTCCCATTGCTTATGAGCATAGGAGATTCCAAAGTGCAAAAGGGTCGAGGCATCTTTTTTGATCACCTCATCTTCTGTGAGTGTCGCGTCTCCGAAATGTCGTATTCTTATGCTCGAAGTCCATCCCTCGCCAAAGCCCGCATAAGTTAGACCCGCACTAAAAACAGTGTCATGCGCATCAGGGATAGCGTTTTCATTGGAGGGTAGGCCTAAAAAATACCCATCGGATTTTGTTGCGGAGGCATCGAAAATTAGTCGATCGTTAATTTCCCAAAAAGTTGTAAGTTCGAAGCCATCTCTTTTGGATGGATCACCAGGTTCAGTAGTGCCAGCGTCGCCTACGAAAATCAGTTCGGAGTCGATTTTTAATTGATAATAAGCGAAGGACAAGTTAAATCCAGCTAGGCTGTCGTACCGAAAACCTATTTCGCTCCCCTTTCCTTCCACCAGAACATCGAGTGAATTCGTGGGATCACCGGTAACTGGATCAATTTTATTTACCGCAGCACGCACATCATTTGAATGAAAGCCATGCCCGTAGTTTGCATAAAACTCAAGATTTTTGTTGGCTAGATAAGCTAGGCCAAGCTTTGGTTGCAATAGTGAATCGCTATCGCTTCCAGAGTTTTTTGTTCGTAATGCATCGACATCGAAATCGTAATGATCGATCCTTGCGCCTATTGTTCCGCGTAACGTTTCAGTGAATTGGAATTGTAATTCACCGAATATACCCAAGCTAAATTCTTGAGCTTCATCTTCTCGAATACTGCCGGTTCGTCTTCGGCTGATGGTATTGAAGAGATTTAATTCTGTGACGTCGTCATATCGAATATCAGCGCCTATCGAACGCGCTACTGGTATACCAAACAATTCAGATTCAACTTGATTTCGCAGAGAGCCTCCAAATAACCTTCGCTCGTCTTCCTGTTCAAACTCATCCCCACCGATGGGATTGTTTAGTAAATAAGTGGGGTTATTAATCAGGCTCATGTAGTAAGAGCTTGCATAAAGGTTAAGATCCCAATTTTCAAACTCGAAATTACCGGAAAGAGAGTATCGGTAAGATTCACCGCCCAAGTCTGGGTCGATAAATCCAAATCGATCTATTGAGTTATTTTTGACAGCTCTTTCAGGGATCTGATTAGTTGAGGCCCAAGTTGAATCATAACCACTTAGAGTTATTCGGCTAGGAATACCCGCGATGGTTCCCGTATATTTGAGAAGCCCATTAAATTTTCTTACGTCTTGCTCTAGATCAAAAAAGCCATTTGTTTGTTGATGCTCTAATGCATAGAGGAGGGTACCACCACCGTAATCAAAAGAATTTGCTGTAACAAGCCGAGATTCATCCCTAGAACCTAAAGTCAATTCGGTGAAATTCGATTCCAGTCTGTCATATGTTTTCATTGAGTTGGAGCCGGCGAGAGAGAAATCTCCGGCATCCGCAAAATAAGGTCCCTTCTGAAAGTCTACTCTTTCTACAATTTCCGGGATTATGAAATTCAAGTCCATGTAGCCTTGAGCATGTGCATGAGTGCGAAAATTGACCGGCATGCCGTCAAAGTAAGTTGAAAAATCTGAGCCGTGATCTAAGTTGAAGCCACGCAGGAAATACTGATTTGCTTTGCCAGGCCCGCTATGCTGAGTCGCAATCATTCCCGGTACAACTTCCACAAGTTCCGCGACGCGCGCCATTGGCCTGGTAGAGAAATCAGCATAACCGACAACGCCTTGTGATGCTGAATTGGCAGTACCTAACAATTGAAGTGAACGACCCCAGATTACTACCTCTTCTATTGTTTCAGGCGAAGAAGTTTGATTTTGGCCATAGGATACTATGGACAGAAAGCATGCAGGCAGAATTAGTAAATTTTTTAGCGTCATTTCTTGCATTTTTCACTATATGTATAGAGGTGGTTGGCGATCATAACACTACTTCCCCAGAATCAAGTTTCAATAATAAAAGGCTGAAACGAGCGCACTTAAATCGATGCGCTGATTTCAAAACCGACAGATTTTAGCCTGAAATTATCCTTAGTTCCGAGTAAATAACTGTTAATAACCTAAAAATAGAGCGTTCTGAGTAGAGATATAGAAAGGACAAGCCGATACCGCAAAGCCCGTTACTTCGCCACTCAAAAGAATGGAAGTAAAAGTAGTTTGATTCAAGGTGCCTAGAATACTTTTTAGTACACTATTTTTTTGCACTTTAAACTTATCGGTATTAAGAGGGAATCGGTTACTCAGTCTGCTGAAAATACTCGTAGAGAATCACCGCCATTATCTATGGTAACAGAAGTAAGCTTTACTATAGATGCGGCTAAAGATTGCGAGGTTTTACATTAATCCAATTTTAATTAAACTGATTTGGTTCCGGGGTAGCCCAAATCTGATTGGTATCAAATATCGCTGCATATACTAGATTAGCGTCGAAATTCATGCGATCTATACCAACGACCTCAAATAGTGCCTCGAAGCTAGCCACTGCTTCATCCGTATCGTTGTCCATAGCAACTACTAAATCATTTAGAGTCTCTGAATCGGAAAGCGCCTGTGCAGTGTGCATGAGTCCGGCATCTCTCATGCCCGAAATCAAGACGAATTGTGTTTCAGTACTAACGGGGAAGGTAGAAAACATACCATAATCTTTAAAAGACTGACCTTCTTCCGGCAATCCTGCATCGCTGGTGTAATACTCCTGTGTTTGGATATTTAATAGCTCGTCATAGCTTCTGCCCAAGCGCAATCCAGACCCTGAAAAAGTCATATCGTTAAGCTTTTCTAAACCGGAAATGTAGCCAATATAAACTATATGGTTTTCACGAATATCTGCAGTAGTTAAATCTGACATCATGGTTATGTTTATAGTCTTGCCGCCGCTCTGAAGTATCGGCACAATGCGAGCTAACGCAAATGCACTGCCCTCTGGCATATAACTTAAATCCAGATCCAAATAATTTTCGGCGCGCTCAAAATCACTGAATTGCATTTTTTCTAGATCAAGACTTGAATTTACGTTAAATTCACGCACCATACGCGCTATATTCCCGTTGTCATTTAATTCTCCAAAAATGTAGTAATCACCCATAACAAGCAGTATTGGCATATCATCTTTTAATACGCTATCCCATACGGGATGTTCAGCGGCGACTTGAGAAATCTCCACACTGCTTCCCCGACTAGTAATCGTCATATATATAAGATTTATGGCTAACAAAAAAATAGTAGCGAGTAACAGGCCATTATTGAGTCTTAAATTAGATTTCTGTTCATCGTGTGATATTTCGGTAACGGAATTTGACGTTCTTTGCCGCGCTGCGATTGTGTACTGACCCTTTGGAATAACAATCCGATAAGCAGAGTCATGTTCATAACTTTGGTAGTAACTATCTAATTTTTTACGTAACTGATGAATGTAGACCCGAACACTTGAATCAGCGGAAACATCAAAGTCATCACCTCGATTTAACACATCAACGGCAAGCTCAATTTCTTTTGGTGATTTGCCCGACAGCGAGCATTGAACCAAGTATTCAAGCAGAGAAGAATAATGCTTGGACCGACCAAGAATGCCCGATGCTATAATGCGCTGAGAGAGAGCGAGAAGCTCTTTGGTGGTAAACACTTCTTTTATACCCACCAGAGGCTGATTATCGCCACTATCAATTTTAGCTTGCAATTATGTTCACCAGTACAAAGAGTCGAAAATTAGAGAGGAACGTAGTTTATAGCTTGGTTGACTTTTACGCTAATACTTTGATTGTTTTGAAAGCCTGTTGATTAGGAATCTACCAAGTGAGCGAGCAACTGCCATGGTATAATAAGGGCGTTCTCAGGTTCTTGTATTTTACGCATTCTGGTCAGATTGCCAGAGAATCCAGCGAGTTTCTTGATGTTGTTGAGGTTTGTCTGGAATCAATTGAGTTAATAGGAGGGAACATCCAGCAATTGAAGCCCCTATAAGGAAAACGGCACTATGATTGATAATCCAGATAAACCCTAACAGCGCTGGCAGTATCACCGCGGCAATATGATTAATAGTGAAGCTTATAGAGGATGTCGACGCGATATCTGCGGGGTCCGCAATTTTCTGAAAGTAGGTGTTAATTGCGATGGCCATAGCGAAAAATAAGTGATCTAACAAATAAAGTGCGATTGCGACCTCTACAGTGTCGACAAAAGCATAACTAACGAAAATTATTACTAAGCCAACGTATTCGAGTGTTAATGTTTTTCGTTCTCCGATATAACTTATTAGTGCTCCTATTTTTGGGGCGAGCCAAAATGTAAGAGCTGCATTAACTAGGGTCAATAAGACAACATTTTCGATCGGGAACCCGAATTTCTCTACCATTAAAAATCCCGCGAACACAACGAAAATCTGACGCCTTGCTCCCGCTAAAAAAGTTAATAGATAATACAACCAATACTTTTTTCGCAAGAATAATTCTTTTCTTTGGGTGACTTGATCTTCAAATTGAGGAATCACTATCCAACAAAAAAGGCCAATACTAATAGCTGCCCCGCCAGCTAAAAGATATATAAGTATGTAGTTGGCTGCGTAGAATAATAAATATACATATATGGTTCCCAAAACCAATAGATTACAAATTGCTCGGGTGCTAAGCAGTTTTCCTAAAACCTTAGGGGCTTCTTCTTTTGTTAGCCATTGTAAGCTGAGTGAATTGTGCAAAGTTTCTAAATAGTGGAAGCCGAACGACATCAAAACTGTCGTGAAATAAAGCCATAAGGCAGAGGGATAAAAAGCGGTAATTGCAGTACCAAAACCCAAGGTAATCAAGGCAAGGATAGCGAATCTCTGCTGGCGGATAAAAAGCATTATCAGGATTGCAGTGAAGGCTAGAAATCCTGGAACTTCTCTCAAACTTTGTAAGATGCCAATTTCTTCACCAGTAAATTTGGCTTGCTCAACAACGAAGTTATTGAGTAAAACTTGCCATGTAGCAAATGCTATGGTGTTACCAATCGCGAGAAGAAACAATAATGTCTTACGCTTTTTTATTGGTAAATAGCTCATCGTCTTAATTATTTTTGAATTGATAGAAGTAATTACAAGTGATGATTCCGCTCGAGTTGGTGGCGGATCAAAATCATAGTAGCTTGAATCTTAAACAAATTATATCATTTCATCATTATGAATTCTCTTGCAATTTATGCGGGGCCAACCGCTCTCAAACGCCTAAAGAAAGAAGGGTTTAATGCCGGCCAATTCAAGGTGCTAGTTGGCGCTTCCGGTGGTCCTAAATGGTTCGTGTTGCTTGGCTTAGATCGTTACTTATTTGGTGAATTTTTTGCAGACCGAAAGAAAGATCTGTTAACTGTAGGTTCTTCGGTCGGTGCCTGGAGAATGTGTTGCTTGGCTACGAAAGATCCTGTGCGAAGCATTGAATGCTTAGCCCACAATTATTGCCATGAGAATTATTCTAAATACCCCAGCATTGAAGAAGTAACTGCTAGTGCCAAAACAATGTTAGAAAAAGTATTAGCGGATAATGGTAAAGGAGAGATAGCTAACAATTCTATATTTCAGACGCATGTCGTTGCTGTTCGGGCTCGAGGTTTTGGTTCGTCAAAAAGTAGAATCTTACAAGCAGTGCATTTGGGTTTAAGTGCGGTAAGTAATTTGTTTTCGCGTCGGACATTAGGGCTATTTTTTGAGCGCACGATTTTTACCAATATGGGCGATCTATCTCCGTGGAAAAATCTTAATGATATAAGTACCAAAATCTTCGACCTGAGCGCAGGAAATATATCTGATGTTATGTTGTCTAGTGGCTCTATACCTTTTTCCCTTGAAGGTGTGCGAAATATTTCGGGAGCTAATATGGGGCTCTATTGGGATGGCGGGATAGTTGACTACCACTTTGATTGGCCCTTTAGTGAGACAGATGGTCTTGTTTTGTACCCGCATTTTAGCCCTCAAATTATTCCAGGTTGGTTTGATAAGAGGTTGCCTTGGCGGAAAACCAATGAGCGATTCTTAGATAATGTCGTACTTTTGGCGCCGACAAAAGAGTTTATTAGTACTCTGCCGGGCGGGAAAATCCCTGATAGGAATGACTTTGTCAATTACACTTATGAAGAAAGAGTGCGAATCTGGGAAGAGGTTATCAGTAAAAGCGAATCTTTAGCGGCTGAGCTAAAAGACTTAGTAAATACCGAAGAAAATTTACACTTAGTCAGACCAATTTCCGAAAGGGATCGATAATCAATGAAGTTGATGGAATTAAGTCGTTTAATGCGTATTGATGAAAAGCAAAAGGAGCCGATATATACACTAGCTCTTATACGTCTCGATCTTGAGTAGAAGAGAGTCGGAGTAAAAAAGAATTATTTGTTAAGTGGAGTATTAATCTGGATTTGTGATGCTGAAAAATACTAAAGTTTTAAGAATAAGACAATTAATGTATTGTTTATTAGTAGGTGCAGTAAGCTTAAGCTCCTGTATGGGTGTCGTTGTAGGGACAGCAGTAGATGCTACTCTAGAAGTCGCAAAGGTGCCTTTTAAGGTGGCGGCTACTGCAGTCGATATTGCTGTTCCCGAAGACGAAGACGAAGACGAAGACGAAGATGACGATGACTAATTAGGATGTGTTAATGACGATAGAAGCGGAAGACTATGAGATTCCCGCCCACTATAAGCATTGGGTTGGCGATAAAGCGGAAGATTATATTGGTCCATTTTTCTTTTACATGGACGACACCACTCCGCGTACTGCATTTCGTGTCCAAGATCATAACTGTAATGCTCATGATTCTGTTCATGGCGGGGTCTTAATGGCGTTCGCAGATTATACACTTTGTATTGGTGCAAATATGGGAGAGAGCGAGAGTGTTGTAACCGTAAGCTGTAGCAATGAATTTGTGGCGCCGGCCTACCTAGGTGACCTAATAGAGGGGGAGTGCCATATAATTAGAAGAGGTAAGTCTATGGTTTTTACCCGTTGTGAGTTACGGGTGGATGAAAAGCCAATACTGAATAGCAGTGGTGTCATCAAACGCATAATGGGCAACTAAATTGCCTTTATGTGCTGTTTAAAATTATTATAGAAATGATCAAAACATGCTAACTAATTTTGTCTTGCTCCGCACCTCCTGCTGCTTAGTTATGTTTTGGGCCTTATCTGTTTTAATTGGCTGCTCGGCAAATGGAAGAATTCAAACTTTGAGACCAGGCGTACTAAGCGTAGCAGTAACATCGGACGCCCCTTCAAGTGAGTATGACCCACAGTTTTGGATCAGGGAGTACGTCGAGTTATTTGCATCCGAGCACGAACTCGAAATTTCCTGGATTGTTGTTCCTTTCAATGAGTCTTGGCTTCTCGCGAGTAGAGACGAGGTTGATTTGGTTGCCACTAATGTCGCCAATTTTTCGGACCGCGCGCGCTCGGGAGCAACCTTTTCCGCGCCATTTCTTTATGAGCGTCGAGCATTGCGAATTAATCCCGAAGATCAAAGCCGCTATTCTCATATTAGCGACTTTGTTGGTAAGACAGTCGGCGTTGTTTCAGGCATGGCCGCTGAGAGGGACGTCGATAACCGAGCGCCAGAAGGTGTTATTGTCAGAAGAACGGATACCTTTGCTCAACTCTATAATGAGTTTGACTCTGGACAGCTTGATGCGATAGCTGAAGCTGAATATTACTCGCTGGATGATCAGATTATTCCCTCGCATGGCGGTGGAGTAGTTCTAATCGACCATCATGATCTTATGCCGGGGCAGCGTGAAGAATCAGTATTCGTCGTCTGTGATAATAGTAAAAATCTATTGTCGATACTTAATGCCTTTATTGCTCGAACTACTTTTCCGCTTTGACGCATTAGTAAGTCTAAGATTTACACTCATAGCTAACAGTTTAAGTTCTAATATCTGTTGGTTAAAACTGTAATAATTTCTTTTGGCTCTTTATTCTCTATAGTATGCTTCGTTGCCCTGTGCATTATTTGTAACTCAGTCGGATTTTTAAAACTAGAGTCTCTGAATGAATATAACTTCTACGGTCATTGTCCTTTATCTTGCGACCTTTGCGGCTTTTGGATTTTACTTAAATCGGAAAAAGGCGACTGCGAGTGATTGGGCTATAGGTGGAAGTTCATTAGGAATTTTAATGATCGGGGCTGGTGCCGCTGGTACTAGAATTGGTGGGGCAGGCACATACGGTGTGGCTGGTGACGTTGTCGCTGAAGGAATTGGGCATATGTGGTATGGCATAAATTCCTTTGCCGCCTTATTTCTCGTCGGTCTTTTTTTTGTCATCCCTTATCGCCGACTAGGTGTGGTAAGTGTTGGCCAGGTATTTGATTATCGGTTTGGTTCCTATCGCTGCCAATGGTTAACAAGTCTTTGCGTGCAAGCAGAGTACTTAGTTGTAAACATTATCGAGCCTTACATAATTGGCTCAATAGTTTCGGGAGTAACGGGAATCCCATTTCCGATAGGAGTAGCCATTGGGGGGTTGCTTATAATTTCTTTTACAGTGTCTGGTGGTTTAAAGGGGACTGCAATTGCCAACATTGTTCACTGTTCAGTAATAATATTTGGTCTCTTATTAGTCGGGCTAGTCGTAATGAATGATCTTGGTGGTTGGGGATCTGTAGTTCAACTTACATCCGAACAGATGAGTAAGGTTAATGTCGATGAAACAGCATGGTGGAGTTTTACTGGAATTGGTATAGCAACAATCATAGCCATGTTTATCTCGGCAACAATTCACACACCGGCGGCGTCAGTATATGCAAACTACGCAAACTCTGCGAAGAAAGAAGATTATTTAATTCCCGGATTTTTCTTGGCTGGAGTTATAGCTGCCTTAATGCCCTTGGTTGCAGGATTTATTGGTATATTAACGATGGCCACTTACGGCTCTGAAAGTGGCCTGAGTAGTTATCTTAATATTGCTCAGTTGGCCATTGATAGCGGGCCTATACTAGGAGGAATAGCTCTAGCAGCGGTTCTCGCCGCAGTAATTTCGTCCGGAGCGCCTATTCTTTTAGCTAGTGCTACGATGTTTGTTAACGACTGGGTTCCCGGCTCAAAGAATTTCATGCCAGATCAACAGTTGGTCGCGTATAAGATAGTTACCGTGGTTTACGGTACAACGGCTGCATTGATAGCTTGGCTGGCGAATATCACTTCGGTGCTGGGGCTAGTTTTACTCGGTTTTGCTATGGTTGTGCCTCCGGCCGTCGCGGTAGCGTTTGTCTTATATTGGCGCCGCACGTCAGAGAAAGCAGCATTTTGGGGTATGGCTTCTGGATTCGTCGGTGGCGCGGTTGTTTGGCTATTTAACACCTTATTCGATGGTGCTGAAAATGCTACTGCGGGCGGGTTCGGACAATGGTGGTATGAGCTAATAAATTATCTGGGTGAATGGCGTGACCCATCATTTGTGACTTTATTTGTGCCTTTGATAGTCATTCCCGTCTTCACCATTCTTTTTCCCAATAAAGCTAAAGATAACCATAACTTAGAAGGGTTTTATAAAAAACTTGGCCGTATTCAGAAAGATTTTTCTTGGAGCAATTAAGAACTTCGCTATCTTTGCAGCTCTCCATTGGCTTGGATAACGAAAGGGCCAGGTGTCTTATAACTATTTTCCAAAAGGTTACAAAGTTCTTCTGAAGTGTTTGCTTTTCCTCCAGCCACCCCAAAGCCTTTCGCTAATGAGACCCAGTCAATTGCAGGATTCCCTATATCAAAAAGGCTTGCAGCAATGTCACCTACATCTGTTACACCTAGGCGCCCATATTCAACGTTAAGGATATTATAGGAATTATTTGCGAAAATGATGGTCGTAACGTCAAGATTTTCACGTGCTTGAGTCCAGAGAGCTTGAATTGTATAAGCTGCGCCACCGTCACCGAGCATTGCTAAAATTCGTTGATCTGGGCATGCTAATGCGGCACCTACAGAGCAGGGCCCGCCTTGTCCTATTGCGCCTCCGGTTAAACTTAACCAGCTATTTTGAGTAGTATTTTGGCACATAGGATATGCCGCATTTCCTCCCCCTGAATCAGTACAAACAATTACATTTTCCGGTAAGGTCGCGGCAAGGGATTGGATTATGGTTTTCGTATTTAGCTCTCCGGTCGGTTTGCAAATTTCTTTTTTATCAAAATAAGTAATTTCACAATCATTTGCACCCAATCTTTCAGAAAGTCTTTCTAGCGCATCGATTGCATCCTCCTCGACAAAAGATAAGCGAGTCACTTGGCAGTCTTCCGGAATGAGTTGTCCGGGTGTATTTTTGTACGCAAAAAAACTTGCTGGAATTTCGCCGCCAACCAAAACCAAATTCTTAACATTTTTTAAAGTCGCCAAAACCTGTTCTGGAAAATAAGGCAGCCTCTCGATAGCAACTCGCCCTGGGCCGCCGTCTATGCGAGCGGGAAAGGTACCGTTAAATAATTTGCAGCCTGTTTTACTCGCTATTTTGCTGGCGATCGCCATGGCCTGCTGTGTTGCGCCGTGGTGCTCAAGCAGAAGCGCGGTTTCACCTGTTTTTTCCATAATTTTGGCAACGCTTTCAATAGCGGCCTCATCAGCTCTCGATCTTTGAGGAATAGGATTTGGAATTGCTGGGCCCAGTGATTCACCCCATGCTGCGTCAGCACCCATTATTAGGGTGGATATTTGTCCAGTTGAGCCAGGAGTTTGACGTAAGGAGGCCGTGAAAGCATCCGCGCCATCTTGAGCGAGCGTTGAAGAGGTACTTTCGGATTTTATCCAGCAGGAAAAATTCCTAGCTAAGGTATCAATATTGGAGGTAAGCGGTGCGTCGTAGCCTACATGAAAGTTTGGATGGTTACCGATAATGTTAATTATCGGAGAGTTTGCTCTTCTTGCGTTATGCAAATTTGCTATTCCGTTCGCCATTCCTGGGCCTAAATGCAGTAAGGTCGCGGCGGGTTTTCCGGTCATCCTGCCTATTCCATCTGCGGCTCCTGTGCAAACGCCTTCAAAAAGCGATAGCACAGATTTTATTCTAGGGACAGCATCTAACGCTTGAACAAGATGCATTTCAGATGTCCCAGGGTTCGCGACGCAAAATTCTACGCCGCAATCGGCGAGCGTATTTATCAGTGCTGTTGCTCCGTTCATATTTTGTCCAATACTCGTTGCAGGATTTCTAGTTTGCTATCATAGCATTTTGTCATTTAAAGGCTAATCGATGGACTAGCTTGACCTAAAAATTTCTTAAACTAAAGTGGTGTTTTACAAAAAATACAGAGTTGAATGGTAATGGCTATTTCTCAAGAGCAAAGAGAATTTTCAGAATATATCGTTGATCTCTGTCAATCCATCGGCCCTGTCTATTCAAAGCGGATGTTTGGGGGTTTCGGTATTTTTCTTGATGGTCTCATGTTCGGGTTGATAAATAATAACGTCTTTTATTTAAAAGTGGACGGTGAATCCCGCAAAGAATTCGAGGAATTAGGTATGCTGCCATTTAGCTATGAGAGGCTAGGCAAGATAATGAGTCTCGGATACCTGCAAGCACCAGAAGAAGCTTTGGAACATAATGAAATAATGAATCTATGGGCGAATAAAGGATTTGGCGCAGCGTTGAGGGCTGCAGCTAAAAAGAGAAAAGCTTAATTTTTAAATCTAACATCTAAGCTATAGATTGGCTCTCAAGATTTATCAAGCTGACTTTTAAAGTATGACTAGCAACAATTTTAGCAAGCGACCTTTTCTTAAATGTTGTAAACTTGGTTATGCTTTTTTTTATAGTTATTGGTAGTTGGAGGTGTTGTGAAAATTCAATTAGTTAGTGTTTTATATATGGTGTTGTTTTTTGCACAATTGGCGCAGGCGCAAGAGGATTATTCGGTTCCGCTCACTGAATGGGGTCAGCCAGATTTGCGGGGTGTTTGGAATTTTAGTTCTGTAATACCCTTTGAAAGGCCGGCTTTCTTTGGTGACAAGCAGTATTTAACAGATGATGAGATCACTGCGTTAGCAAATCAGACAGAAGCAGGCCTCGAAGCCATAAATAATATTGGAGTGGGAGGCTATAACACTTTTTGGGTTGAAATGGGACAAAACGGCGATAATAGAACGTCTTTAATCACTTACCCA
Organism: Gammaproteobacteria bacterium; assembly: GCA_029242705.1. GTDB lineage: Bacteria > Pseudomonadota > Gammaproteobacteria > Pseudomonadales > Pseudohongiellaceae > UBA9145. Next base: position 20,374 of record JAQWTK010000044.1, read on the forward strand.
GAAAATGGTCGTTTGCCAGAAACCCAGGAGGGAGTGCCGGTTCAGGTTGGAGGCCTCGGTCCAGATGAGCCTGGTCCGCGCCCAGTAAGGATGGTAGTTGGAGGTGTAGCAAAAGATGGGCCGGAAGATAGAGGTTTATCCGAACGATGCATAGTAGGATTTAATTCTGGCCCTCCATTCACTCCTAATCTTTACAATAACAATATACAAATATTCCAAAACGAAAATATCGCTGTCATCATGACTGAAATGATACATGATGCGCGCATTGTTCCTATTGGGAGTAGTAAGTCTTTAGATAATGATATTCGTTTGTGGACAGGCGATTCTCGCGGGTATTGGGATGCAGATACCCTGGTGGTAGAGACACGAAATTTTAATAGCTTAACTCAAAGTCTGGGTGTCTATGGGACTTCGAAGGATAAGTTATTGACCGAACGGTTTACCAGAGTTGGAAAGTTTACCGTTGAATATGAGTTTACAGTAGACGATTCTTCGACGTTCAAAGATAGAATCGTAGCGATGGTCCCTATGTCTAAGGTTGACGGCCAATTATATGAATACGCGTGTCACGAAGGAAATTACGGTATGGTGAATATTTTGCGTGGAGAGCGCATGAGTGAGAAACGCGAAGCAGAAAATTCTCAATAATCTTTTTAAAAAAATACGTCAAAGTTAGTTTTCGAGAGCCTTTAGTGATCAAGCCGACTGGGTATGCATAAACAACGATCTGTAAAATTTCTGAGAATTTCTTTTGCTCGTTGTCGGCGCTATTTCTTTATATTCTGCTTACTGATGATTAGTTCTTCTCTCTATGGGCAGGGGACCTTAGATTCATTGGATGCTTATAAAGTGCCGCCAGATATGAGTCGCGTACATTTTTACTTGATCACAGTGGATGTTGGTGACGATGTCTGGAATAATTTTGGACATACCGCTTTAAGATTATTTGATGAAAATATTAATCAAAATACTATATTTAATTGGGGTGTATTTGACACGAGTGGAGGAGTTTTAGGTTTTTCTTGGGATTTTTTTAAAGGGGTGATGAGCTACAGACTTTCTGTTAACTCTCCAAGTCAAGAATTTGCTTCATATGCAGCTCAAGGAAGGACTGTATGGCAGGACAAGATAAACCTTACTAATCCTCAAAAGGAAATACTTTATCGGAGGTTAATGTGGAACCTCGAGCCGGCTAATGTTGATTATCCTTACCAATATTTTTTTGATAATTGTACTACCAAAATTCGTGATTATTTGGATGAAGCGCTTAACGGTGGAATTCGCTCCGACTTCTCGGGACAATCTCGATTTACTTTTCGAGATCATGTCCAATCTCATTACCAATCAGTAGGTTTTGTCGGTTTTTCACTCGATATTTTGATGAACAGTAATATTGATCGCGTTATTTCTGAATGGGAGGAAATGTTCTTACCCTTAAAATTTCGGGAGTATCTACTACAGATGGGCTCGAATGTTGCAGAAAACGGAGAGCAGCTAATGTTGCTCTCAGAGCAACAAGTAGTAATGGAATTTCCGCCACCAACAATAGAGTCTGATCCTTACCAAGTTGCTTCTGTTGTTCTGCTTTCTCCGGTATTGTTTTTGTTTCTTATGATAAGGAGAGTAACTCAAAGGTATTACGGGACTTATTCGAAGTTCGGATTAAGAGGTGATTTTATTTGTTGGAGATTGTTAGGTATTCTAGGTTTAATAGTGATGTTTTGTAGTGGTGCTTACGGATTATTAATGTTAGGAAGTTGGTTTGTATCGGATCATGTCGATACTCACCACAACATGAATCTTCTTCTTTTTTGGCCGACTGATATTCTTGGAGCCTTTGTGGCGCTTCGTTGGCTTTTCCTTTGTGAGCCTTGGCCGACGACTCATAATAACGCGCCTTTTATAAATTATTATTTGTTAGGCCATATATCGACAATGTTAGTTTATGTTTTCATAACGGCTTTTGGTTTAAGTAGTCAATTTACCACCAGCATAGCTTTATATTTGTTGCCCGGCATGTTCTTATTCGTCTGTTTGATCTGGATTGTAGGGTTCCAGCCAGCTAAGTCCAAAGATATATTTTTCTGAGGTAATCTTAATTAAAAATGCGTTCCACCGATGCCGTCTCTGCTAAAAAAATAAACGAAATTGCGAAGAAAGTTGCAGACGCTTCCGCTCGACTTCCTCAAATCGAGGGCGGAAGCCCAGAAAGAGCACGAGCGTTCCGTGAAGAAAGAGGAAATCCATTTGCTCCTGGGGTTTGTGAGCTCGAGTCAATAGAGGATCTTCTAATACCAATTCGATCTGGTGAAGTCTTAGTTCGCGTATATAAGCCACTCGATTCAAAAGGAGAGCTTAGCCCAGGGTTTGTTTTTTATCATGGTGGTGGTTTCGTACTGGGTAATGTAAATCAATATGACACGATAACCCAACATATAGCTGCTAAGAGCAATTGCATAGTTGTGTCTGTTGATTACAAGCTGGCGCCAGATAACAAAATTAAAAGTATTCATAGAGATGGTTTTGATGCCTATAATTGGGTAAGGGAAAATGCCGAAAAGCTAGGTATAGATCCTAAGAGGATTGTAATCGGCGGTGACAGTGCAGGTGGAAATTTAACAATAGGTGTTGGTCTGTTGTGTAAAAAAGAAAAATTTCCCATGCCAGCTTGCCAAATTTTAATTTACCCGTCGGTCGATTTGCCGATGTCATTTTCATCTGTTGAAGAATTTGCTTCCGGATATTTCCTAACCAAAGCTGGGATGACATGGTTTCGCAGCCACTACTTGGAGACGGCTGAGCAAGCTAATGATCCAGAGTTATCATTCCTTGAGCGGGATCTAGGTGGTTTATCTCCTGCGCTTGTTGTCACAGCGGGTTTTGACCCTTTGAGAGACGAGGGCAAAGCCTTTGCTGACAAATTAGAGGAATATCACGTAGAGGTTTCTCATATCTGCTATACCGATATGATTCACGGTTTTCTGTCTTTTGCTGGCGGTATACCTGCTGGGATGGAGCTGATCGAACAAATCGCTGAGCGAGTTAAAGAACTTTAAAAATCATTCAGTGAAACACACTATAATTTAGTGTGATCGCTTGCGGCTATTGCGTAATGATTTCAACTCTTCTATTGCGCTGATAAGAGGTTTCGGAGCCACCTCGATCAGCTGGGCGTTCTTCACCATAGCTCACCACTTCAATTTGATTACGTGCTGCCCCGTTTACAATCAAGTAATTTACAACGCTATTTGCGCGTCGTTCGCCTAGCGCTAAATTATATTCGCGCGTTCCTCTCTCGTCGGCATGACCCTCAATTCGGATTTGCTTATTACGGTTAGCAGCCAAGTCTTGGGCATGAAAATTTAAAACATCACGGTCCGCTTGTCTAAATTCAGCAATGTCGAAATCAAAATAAAAAACACGGGTTCCCAGAGCAGCGCGCTTCATCCTTTCCTCGGCAGCAGCAGCTCTTGCTTGCGCCTCTTCTTCGAGCTCACGTGTACGCCTTGTGGTGGCCTCAATGCCGGTTTCGCCAGGCTCGCTGATAGCCTCAGTATTTGTTTCCTCGCTTGTCGAAGTGCAAGCGGCTATGGTGCTTAGCATAAATAACAATAAAGCTGACTTGAGCGTATGATTAAGTTTCATATTAGTTCTCATTCGGCTCCTGTATTACCGCGCAGATAACAGGCTAGTTGGTTACATAAAGACAACGAAAAGGGTAACTTATTTGAAGTTTTAAATCCATCGGCCTACGCTAATATTTAAGTAAACCTTGTTAGATAATAGCAATTTTTAAACGTATTGCTCTCACCGAGCATTCGTTCGATTTTTTGTTTATCTGCAAGGCAAAAAAATGATATTCTATCTATTCTGTCGTACCCACTTGTATTTGATAATTAGATCGAAATTTGTGTTGTCGATTTTACCTCCTTCGGTTTGAAGGAGTCTTAATAGCGAGGAGATTATAGGTGAATGTTGAATTTACAGCGGAAGAGGTAGCTTTTCAGGGTGAAGTCCGAGCATTTATGCAAAACGATTTCCCTGTGGAGTACCGCACGAAAATTGACGCCAATGTAAGACTCAGCAAAGAAGAGATTGTTGATTGGCAGAAAATTCTCTATAGAAAAGGGTGGGCTGCGCCGTCTTGGCCGGAAGAGTATGGTGGCACTGGTTGGTCGCAAATTCAAAAGCACATTTTTGCTAATGAAATGGGGGCAGTCGGCGCGCCAGAACCCGTGCCTTTTGGAATGAAAATGGTAGCGCCAATAATCATGATATATGGAAATGATGAGCAGAAGGCGCGCTTTCTTCCCGACATATTAGAAAGCAATGTTTGGTGGTGCCAGGGTTACTCTGAGCCTAATGCCGGTTCTGATTTAGCTTCGTTAAAAACTTCCGCTGTTCGAGATGGTGACCACTATATCGTTAATGGCGCTAAAACTTGGAATACATACGGACAGTACGCTGACTGGATTTTTTGTTTAGTGAGGACGGATAATACAGTGAAAAAACAAGAAGGCATTAGCTTCTTGTTAATTGATATGCATTCTCCTGGCATTTCGTTAAAACCAATCGTACTGATCGATGGTCATCCCGAAGTTAATGAAGTGTTTTTCGATGATGTGCGTGTTCCTGTTGAAAATCTTATCGGCGAAGAAAATAAAGGCTGGACTTATGCAAAGGTATTGTTGACTCACGAGAGAACAAATATTTCGGGTGTGCCGAGAGGTAAGAGACGCCTTAGTTCTTTAAAGCGTATAGCAGAACAAACTGACGATGGATTTGGTTCCAATATGATGCAGAATCAAATCTTTAAAAACAAAATCGCTTCATTGGAAATTGAGCTTGAAGCGTTAGAGTACGCAGAATTGCGAACTTTAGCGTCGGTGTCCGCTGGCAAAGCCCCAGGCCCCGAGTCTTCGATCTTAAAAATTGTTGGAACTGAGCTTGCGCAAAGGATAGATGAAATTTTCGTAGAGCTTGCGGCGTTGCAATGCTTACCCTATGTTCCCGAACAATTTGAAGATGGTTTTCAAGGCACGCCAATTGGGTTGGGGAATTCCGCGTCGGCTGCGTTAACCTATTTTAATAATCGTAAAGCATCTATTTACGGTGGTTCAAACGAGATTCAGCGCAATATTATCTGCAAGGCAGTTTTGGGATTATAGTTGCTCGTAATTAAACGCCAGTAAATAGAAAGAGGATATTAAGTGGATTTTTCATATTCAGAAGTGCAGAAAATGCTGCAAGATTCAGTGCAAAAATTTGTACAAAAAAACTATGACTTTGATACACGAAGTAAAATTGTGGATAGCGAAGACGGTTATAGCAAAGAAAATTGGAGTCTCTTTGCTGAACTCGGCTGGCTCGCTGTCCCGTTTAGTGAAGAAGATGGTGGGCTTGGCGGATCTGCTGTAGATCTCATTGTAATGATGGAAGAGTTTGGCAAAGCAAATCTTGTTGAGCCCTTCACTGCTACAACTATTCTTTGTGGTGGTTTAGTTAGTGAGCTTGCAAATGGTGAACAAAAATCTGAGATATTAGGAAAGATAATTAGTGGAGATCTGCAATTAGCGTGCGCTTTTTCAGAGCCTGGCAGCCGGTTTAATTTATCTAAAGTTGCGACTTCGGCTACAAGTAATGGAAACAACGTCATCATAAATGGTAAAAAAATTGCGGTGTTAAATGGATCTAATGCCGATGAACTACTGGTTGTGGCCAGAGAATCGGGTAATGAAACTGACCCTGACGGCATTTCAATTTTTCGTGTTCCTCCAAATTCTGACGGTGTGTCTATAAGATCTTTTACTAATGTTGATGGACAAAGATCTTCTGAAATTGATTTTAATAATGTAACTGTTGCGGGCGCATCAAGGCTTGGAGAGAAAGGGGATGCTCTAGGCGCTCTGGAAAAAGTTGCAGATAGAGTTATCGTCGGTCTTTCCGCTGAAGCTGTAGGCGCATTAGAAATATTATTAAAAAAGACTGTCGAGTATAGTAAGACTCGAAAACAATTTGGGACCGTGATTGGTACATTTCAAGCTTTGCAGCACCGTATGGCTGATATGTTTATCGAGTGCCAATTGGCGCGTTCAATAATAGTTATGGCAGCAATGAAACTTGATGGGCCGGAAGGTCAGAGGGAGAAAACTAAGGCTGCCTCTGCCGCGAAAAGTAGAGTGGGTAAAGCTATCCGCAATGTAGGGCAGGAAGCGGTTCAAATTCATGGCGGTATTGGTGTGACTAATGAGCTAGATATTGGACATTATTTTAAGCGGGTGACAGCTCTGGAAATAATGTTTGGAAATACCGATTATCACACTGAGCGTTTTTCTTCATTGTAAAGCTAAGGGAACCGTTTTGTGAGTGAACTTGTGTTTGTTCGTCACGGGCAGGCTTCTTTTGGCAAAGAATCCTATGATAAGTTAAGTGGCCTTGGTGTCGAACAAGTTCGTATCCTTGCTAAGCATTGGCATGATGTGAAAGAGCAGTTCGATCATATTTATTCGGGCACTTTATTAAGACAAAGAGAAACGGCTAAAGAATTACTATCTCTTGTCAAAGGCTCTCCTTCAGAGCCTTATCTTCAGAATTCGTTCAACGAATACAATGGAGATTCTCTGTTAAAGATATTTTTGCGTGATCATATAAATGATGATCAAGATATTCCTCCGGTAGAGTGGCCAATAAAAGATGCGCGTATCTTTCAGAAGTTATTTGAAATGGCGACCGCCAAATGGATTAGAAATGAGTTAACACCTTCTGGCGAAGATGCAGATTATGAGACCTGGCAGAGTTTTAAAGAGCGGGTTTATACAGCCATAAATGAAATAATGTTGAAGCACAGCAGTGGTAGTAGGATACTTATTTCTACTTCGGGTGGAGTTATTGCAATGGCTTTGCAGCGTGTTCTCAACTTTTCCGATGAGCGAGTAATTTCGACTAATTGGATGGTCCATAACAGTTCCGTTACTCGAGTTCGCTACGGTAATGATAAGATATCACTGATGCAGTTTAACAGCCTTCCTCATTTGGCTAGTATAGACATGAAACATCTCGTAACTTATCGATAGTTAAGGGCAGAAAATTGAATTCTAGCGATTTAATTGATAAAGCAGGGCATATCAGAGAGGGAGAGGAGCTCGACCTCGAAGCATTAAAGGATTACCTAGAGCCGGTTTTGGGTAGTAATGTAGCTTTGATGACCCTCCAACAATTCCCCGGAGGGCATTCGAATTTAACTTATTTATTAGGTATGGGCGATGAGCAATGGGTGCTTCGCAGACCGCCGTTCGGTAGTAAGGTTAAGTCAGCTCATGACATGTCTCGTGAATATCGTATTCTAGATGCGCTAAAGGGTGCTTATGATTATGGGCCTGTGCCTATTCATTTTTGTGATGATCATGAAGTGATTGGCTGTGATTTTTATTTAATGAATTATATTGAAGGTTTGGTGATTAGGCGTGAATATCCTTCGAATTTAAAACTATCACCTGATCAAATTCGGGAACAGCTCTTGAATTTTTTTGATGTATTGGGTGACTTGCATTCCGTAGATTTAGTTGAGGTGGGCCTTGATACCTTTGGAAAACCGAGAGGCTATGTGGCTAGGCAAGTAGAAGGCTGGAGTAAGCGATGGGTAAATGCTGTAACTCCCGATACCGTGAATTGCGACAAAGTTATCAAGTGGTTGCATGACAATATGCCCTTAGAGAGCAGGAAGGCTAGCGTTATTCATAATGACTATAAGCTTGATAACGTAATTTTTGATTCAAAAGATCCTCTAAAACTTATTGGTGTTTTGGATTGGGAGATGTCTACCGTAGGGGATCCCCTGATGGATTTAGGATGTACGCTAGGTTATTGGGTGCAGATAAGCGATCCAGACTTTTTTCGTGATGCGCGTACAATGCCTTCAGACATAGCAGGCGCGCCAACGCGTCTTGAGATAATTAAAAGATTTCAAGAGCGTACAGGGCTGTCGGTCGAGCACTTCCCTTTTTATTTTTGTTTTGGATTATTTCGTCTTTGTGTAATAGGGCAACAGATTTATTATCGCTTTTACCATGGCCATACAAAAGATAAGCGATTCGCAGGTTTTCTAAAAAAGGCTCATGTGCTTCAGCAAATGTGCGAATTAATCATTTCAGGCAAAATTACAGAATAGGACGTATTTATGTCTCTTACACTAACAGATTTGTTTTCAGTCAACGGGAAAGTTGCGATTGTCACTGGTGGTTCGCGTGGAATTGGAAGGATGATCGCAAAAGGGTATGTGGAAAACGGTGTCAAAACGTATATATCGGCTCGCAAGGCTGAGGCGTGCGAAGAGACAGCGAAAGAACTTTCTTGTAGCGGTGAGTGCATTGCTTTCCCAGCCGACCTCTCTACTAAAGAGGGCAGAGATAATTTTATTCAACGTATACGAGAGCGCGAAGATAAGATTGATATTCTTGTCAATAATGCTGGAGCAGCTTGGGGCGCGCCCTTTGAAGATTATCCTGATGATGGCTATGACAAGGTTATGAATATTAATGTCAAAGCGATTTTTTCGCTGACTCGAGATCTTATGCCTTTACTGCTTAAGAATGCTTCCACAGAAAATCCTAGTCGTGTTATTAATATTGGTTCAATCGATGGCTTACGCGTTTCTTCAACCGATAATTTTGCTTATGGAGCTAGTAAAGCAGCAGTGCATTTTTTAACAAAAAATCTAGCTGTGAGGATGGGGCCAAAAGGCTTGAATGTGAATGCTATTGCGCCAGGGCCTTTTGAAAGTCAAATGATGAGTCATATGCTTAAAACTTATCGAGATAAAATTGAATCAGAAAATCCATTAGGTCGTATTGGTAATCCACAAGATATGGCGGGCTTGGCAATTTTTCTCGCATCTGATGCGTCTAAATATATGACGGGCCAGGTTATTGCTTTAGATGGGGGGCGAGCATTAGGAACAAGTTCCAATAAGGCTTTTGACAGTGATTAACCGCTATTCAGTATTAAATCCATTTAAATTGGTGAGTGGTAGTGCTAGGTTACAGTTTTCTGCGGTGAAGGTTGCATAATAGAAAAGTGAATAAGAAAAAAAATCGAATAGTGCCTCGACCGATTATAACCAGTGTGGCCTTTGTCAGTGGGTTTTGTATCATGACAATTGAAATGTTGGGTGCGCGCATATTGTCGCCTTATTTTGGCGGTAGCTTGTCGGTTTGGGGCAGTATCATTACTATTTTTATGCTTGCTTTGGCGCTTGGCTATTTAATAGGCGGCACATTGTCGACTCGCAATCCAAACGGGATAACCTATTCGATGTTCTTTATTGGTGCAGCCGTATTTTCTTTACCGGTTATCTTGTTTGCGGACTTCGTTATGGAGCCTATCTTTCTTGCAATTGAAGATCCGCGATATGGTTCATTATTCGCCTCTATTTTTTTGTTTTTTATTCCAACGAGTATATTAGGGATGATTTCTCCTTACTCGGTGCGTCTGATGGTAGAGACAGAAGAGCATAGTGGGCATATGGCGGGTTTACTGTATTTCATTTCAACCCTTGGTAGTGCAGCAGGAACACTCGGTACGAGTTTTTACTTCGTGCTCTGGTTCGAGGTGAATCAAATTCTATGGGGTGCGGTTTTAAGTTTGGTTCTGGCCGGATGTGTTGTTCTTTTATCGCAATATCTGCAGAAAACTAATGCGATAGGTAGACGTGGCGCTTATGCAAAAAAATAATATCAGAAAAAATCTCGCGAATATCTCAATGTTTGTACTATTTTCTTTAAATAGTACAAATTTCATTGCAGAAACTATTCATGAAGAGCGATCTAAATATCGTGATATTACAGTGACAGAGGTAGGAGATAGACGCTGCCTACTATTTAATGTGCACCGCGGCGATCGGAACCAGACTTGTATGGTGCTTAACGATCGCGATAAATTAGTTTTCGATTATACTCGCATGAGTTTTGCAGGACTCCTTTTGCAGCCAGAACCGGAAAGTATTCTGATTATTGGGCTTGGTGGTGGGTCAATACCCATGACATTCTCCGACTTATTCCCGACAGCAACGATTGATGTTATAGAAATCGATGATGCGGTTGTCAAAGTTGCTGAAGAGTATTTCTATTTTAATGAAACACAGAATATGACGGTGTATGTTGATGACGGCAGGCCTTTTATTAAACGTGCTGGGATTCGAGGTGAAAAATACGACTATATTGTGCTTGACGCTTTTAGCGGAGATTATATTCCTGAGCATATGCTGACTAGGGAGTTCTTGGAAGAAGTTAAAATGATAATGACCGAGGAGAGCGTTCTGGTTGCGAACACATTCTCTACTAGTCGGTTATATGATCACGAATCGGTAACCTATCAGCGTGCATTTGAAGAATTTTATAATTTCAAACTGCCAACATCGGGAAATCGTATCATTATTGCTAGGCTTGGATTGTTGCCTCCGCGAGATCAATTAGTGGCAGAATCTCGCCTATTAGGTCCAGAATTAGAAAAATATGGCATTACATTAACTGACTATCCTCGGAGGTTAACGACGCGTGCCGATTGGGATATGAGCCGGAGAGAATTAACAGATCAATACTCTCCGGGTAACTTACTTAGAGGAAACTAAGGCGTGAGCATTACTATGAAAAGAGTTGGAAAATTATCTGTAATATTTATTTTTGTGTTATCAAGCCTAATAAGCTATGCGGACGTAACTATTAAGCCTGACATTGTTTATGGTCATAAGGATGGAATGGCTCTAGTGTATGATGTATTAAAACCCGAGAATTCGAATGGAGCGGCCATTGTATTTATGATGAGTGGCGGTTGGTATTCTTCATGGGCTCCCCCAGAAAATCGAGTTCGCCAATTTCGCGAGATGCTTGATGCGGGTTTTACGATGATTCCTGTTTATCATGGTAGCGCCCCTAGATATAAAGTCCCGGATGCATACTCAGATGTTAGCCGCGCGATTAGACACATTAAGATGAATGCAGAAAGTTACGGTGTTGATGCGGGTAGAATAGGTGTAACTGGGGGGAGTGCAGGTGGCCACTTGGCTTTAATGATAGGTCTAGATTCTGATCAGGGCGTTACAGATGATGCGGATGAAGTAATGAGAACTGGTAACTCAGTGGCGGCGGTTGTGGCTTACTTTCCTCCAGTAGAATTTAGAGAAGTTGAATCTGCTGAGGTAGGTATTATTAACGAGGTTCCACAAGACGAACTATTGGGGAGATTTCCTGCATTGGACTATGATGATGAATTGATACCTTCAGTGGCTCCGATACTTTTTGTGGACGAGACAGATCCGCCGACTCTTCTGGTTCATGGAGATGCAGACCCTTTGGTTAATGTTACTCACTCTTATGCGATTAAGGAGAAATTCGATAATAACGAGGTTGAGTCCGAATTAATTGTTATTCCCGGGGCTGAGCATGGTTTTAGAGGGGAAGATGCCATTAGGGCAAATAACGCCCGTCTAGCATGGTTCCAAAAACATTTGTCAGACTAATTTTGGAGTTAACTTAATTTTTAAATTGCTCCTTTAATCATATTTTTAGCAATAATGAGTTGCTGAATTTGACTTGTACCTTCGTACAAACGAAATAAGCGTACATCACGATAAAAACGTTCTACCGCATACTCTGACATATATCCAGCGCCGCCGTGAATTTGCACGCAGCGGTCTGCTACTCTGCCGACCATTTCTGTAGAAAATAATTTAGAGGCTGAAGATTCGGTGCTCACGTTTTCGCCGGCATCGCGTTTTCGAGCGGTTTCCAGAGTCATGCATTTCGCTGCATAGGTCTCGGTTTGTGAATCAGCCAACATTGCTTGAATTAGTTGTTGCTCCGCTATGGGTTGGCCGAATTGTTTTCGTTGGATTGCATACTGCAGTGCATCATTGATTAGTCGCTCTGCTACCCCCACACTCACTCCAGAGATGTGTAGCCGACCTCGGTCTAGTACTTTCATAGCAGTGATGAAGCCTTCGCCCTCTTCTCCGATGATGTTTTCCACTGGGACTCTACAATCTTCGAATACAACATCGCAGGTCATCGAGCCTGCCTGCCCCATCTTTTTATCAATAGAACCAAGAGTAATTCCCGGGGTATCTCTTTCTACAATGAAAGATGATATTCCTCTTGCTCCTTTAATCGAAGGGTTTGTTCTAGCCATAACATTAAATGTATTCGCTAATTTTGCGTTGGTTATATAACGCTTAGTGCCATTTAGAACATAATGGTCGCCCTCGAGAAATGCGGTTGTTTTTAGAGAAGCTGCATCGGAGCCAGCATCGGGCTCGGTAAGGCAAAAACAGCTTATCCATTCGCCACTGGCGTATTTAGGTAGGTATTTTAGTTTCTGCTTTTCGGTTCCAGTAAAAACGATTGCCGCTGATCCTATACCATTGTTGGTGCCCATAATGGAGCGAAACGCCGGTGAAGTTCGGCCTAGCGAGATCGCTACTTGAATTTCTTCTTCCATGGTTAGGCCTAGGCCTCCATACTGTTCTGGAATAGTTAATCCGAACAGCCCTAATTCCTTCATTTCAGCCAAAATATCATCAGGTAGCCTTTCAGACTCTGCCAATTCTGGTTCTCTGGGTATTAGCCGCTCGGAGACAAAGCGATCTATTAGGCCAACCAGTTGATTAAGTGTTTCTTGATCTCTAATCATATCTTTACCCCAGAAAATGAGGCGCTAACGTATCATATGCTCCTGTTTTTTACGAATGACATGCTAGAATGCCAGTCCATTTTTATTACTGGTACCTAACAATTTCGTATTGCTATTAGTTATGGTATTTGGAGAGATTTTTTATAAAGGGGCTGTACCAAAGGTAAATTTTGGGCAGTTATAGAAAGGCTTATTAGCCACAATGAAAAAGTAAGGGATAGATTATGTCAGAAGCAGTTAGCTATGAATTACAAGACGAAATTGGAGTTATTAGCGTTAACAATCCTCCGGTTAATGCGCTAGCACAGATCGTTAGGGAAGGAATTCTAAGATCACTAGAATTAGCACAAGAAGACGATTCTAAGGCGATAGTACTTTGTTGCGAAGGGCGCACTTTTATTGCCGGAGCAGATATCACAGAATTTGGGAAACCACCTAGAGAGCCGGGGTTACCAAAGGTACTTTCAGCGATAGAAAATTCTAGTAAACCTGTTGTAGCGGCCATTCACGGTACTGCGTTGGGTGGAGGATTTGAAGTAGCGCTAGCATGTCATTACCGTTGTGCTATCAAATCTGCAAAAGTTGGTCTTCCTGAAGTGAAGTTGGGACTACTTCCAGGTGCTGGAGGAACTCAGAGGGTTCCGCGTATTGCTGGTGTAAAAGCGGCACTAGATATGATCACAAGTGGAAACCCGGTCGCAGTTCCTAAGGCTCATAATATGGGACTAATCGATGCATTGCTAGACGGCGATGATTTGCTCAGCGCTTCAGTTCGGTACGCTATGGGTCTTATAGAGTCAGGTGCACCTCTTAAGCGTATTCGAGATATTAATATTGATTCCAAAGAGCTAGAACCAGATTTTTTTGAAAATGCTCGTAAAAAATTAGCTAGAAGAGCTCGCGGCCAAATTGCGCAGGATCGGATCGTATCTTGTATAGAGGCTGCGGTGGAGTTGCCGATTGATGAGGGTTTGGAGCGAGAAAGAGAGCTATTTCTTGAACTAGTTTCGTCACCTGAGTCAGCAGCGATGCGACATATCTTTTTCGCAGAACGGCAGGCGGCAAAAATAAAGGACTTGCCTAAAGATGCTGCCTTGCGCCCGATCAATAAGGTGGCAGTTATTGGTGGTGGCACGATGGGCGGGGGTATCGCCATGTGCTTTGCCAATGTAGGCATTCCCGTCGTTTTACTAGAGGTTAATGATGAGGCATTAGATCGTGGCTTAGGCATAATCAGAAAGAATTACAATATCACCGTTCAAAAAGGCAAACTTCCTGAAAACCAAATGGAGCAGCGCATTAGTTTAATCTCCGGTACCACTAACTATGAGGATATCGCTGATGTCGATATGGTTATTGAAGCGGTATTTGAGAACGTGGATCTCAAGAAAGAAATATTTGGAAAACTAGATTCAGTATGTAAGCAGGGAGCTATTCTGGCTACAAATACCTCCTATCAAGACGTTGATATAATTTCTGAAGCGACAGCTAGACCTCAAGATGTCGTTGGTATGCATTTTTTTAGCCCAGCGAATGTTATGAAATTACTAGAAGTTGTTCGTGGCGAGAAGACATCTGATGACGTTCTAGCGACAGTAATGCAAATTGGTAAAAAGATAAGAAAAGTTTGTGCTCTCTCGCGGGTTTGTTATGGCTTTATCGGTAATAGGATGTTGGGTGGCTATGGTCGTGAGGCACAGATGTTGTTGCTTGATGGCTGTACTCCATCCCAGGTAGACAGTGCACTTGAGGGGTTTGGTATGGCTATGGGTCCGCTAGCTATGGGAGACTTGGCTGGCCTTGATGTTGGCTACAAGGCGCGAGAAGCTCGAACGGATTTGCCGGATGATCCGAAGTTATATCGGATGGGCACTCTTCTTGTTGAAATGGGAAGGCATGGGCAGAAAACCGGATCAGGTTTTTATAAGTATGACCCTGAAACTCGCAAGCGAGTGGCAGACCCTGAGGTCGAAGATCGAATCATAGAAGAAGCAAATAAATTGGGTATAGAAAGGCGCGCCGTGTCAGATGATGAGATCTTAGCTCGATGCTTCTATCCACTTATCAATGAGGGTGCCAAGATATTGGAAGAAGGTATAGCACAGCGGGCTAGCGATATTGATGTTGTTTACATTTATGGTTATGCGTTCCCTGTCGCTAAAGGTGGCCCAATGCATTATGCCGACGCGGTCGGACTTAAAAATGTTTACGATAAAATTTGTGAATTCCGTGATCGATATGGAGAAGAGTATTGGAGTCCGGCTCCTCTTCTCAAGCAATTAGCTGAGGAAGGAAAATCCTTTGCGGAGTGGGATAAAGAAAGGAGTGGGTCATAGTGATTTCTTACCAAACTTCTGAGCCTGGATCGCCCTTAATAGAAGTTGAATTGGAGACCCCGACGCCGAGTGGCACTGAGATTTTAATAAAGACAGTTGCTTGTGGTGTTTGCCACTCTGATATTCATTTGCATGAGGGCGTATTCGAATTGGGTGGCGGAAAGCAGCTCGATGTGGGTCAGAAAGGGATGACCTTGGGTCATGAAATTTTTGGTGAAGTTGTAGCTGTGGGCCCAGATGCAAAAGACGTATCGATTGGTGACCGTCGCGTAGTATTTCCATGGATTGGTTGTGGTGATTGCGCTGACTGTCGGCGAGGAGAGGAGCAACTTTGCACTCCTGGAAGGGCTCTCGGTATTGTCAGGCCAGGTGGATTTTCTGACCATGTGCTTGTGCCCAATAGTCGTTACCTTTTTGATAAAGGCGATGTGCCAGATTCTTTGGCGGCGACCTATGCATGTTCTGGTCTTACGGCCTATGGTGCATTAAAAAAGGTGGGGGAGGTTCAGGACGATGATGCAATTGTGATTATCGGTGCAGGTGGAGTGGGAATGATGGCCATTCAAATCGCTCGCGCATTAGGCATGGACCCGATAGTCGTCGATATCGATGATTCTAAGCTCTCTGCAGCAAGACATTTAGGTGTTACCCGCACCTTTAATTCATCGGATCGTCAGACGGCCAAAGAAATACGGAAAAGTACTGGCGGTGTTTATGCTGCACTAGACTTTGTAGGTGCCGAAGCTAGTGTTAATTATGGGTTGGGGTGTTTGAGGAAAGGTGGCATGCTGGTTGTCATTGGCCTTTATGGGGGAGCATTATCTATCCCAATCCCATTTCTGCCAATGAACGCGCGCATTATTCAAGGCAGTTATGTTGGTAGCTTGGAAGATATGGGTGAGCTTATGGCCATGGTTCGAGATGGAAAAATCGCACCGATTGATATCATTGAAAGGCCACTTGCTGAGGCGAGCCAAGCACTTGAAGACCTTAAGGCGGGTAAAGTTAGAGGAAGACAAGTTTTGGTGAATAGCTAGTGATAGTCGAATCTTTATAGCTTTGTTATGTTGCGTGACTGATTAGTTAGAAATTGGTTACGACATAGATTAGACTCCAGATGATGGATTTCACCTTAAGACTAAGGTCAAAAAGAGAAAGGTTAAACTATGAATAAATTTACGAGACAAATATTACGAAATGGCTTGGTAGCGTTTTTGTTTGCTTTGCTTGCGTTACCTGCAGCAGCACAACGAGGCTCGGACCCATCAATCTGGAATGAATCCATGGAGCGATTTGCTAGAGAAGATCGCACATATCCCCCTGCTATGGGAGCCGTTTTGCTTACAGGAAGTTCTAGTATAGCCAGATGGAATGACCAGGCTGCGAAAGCGTTAGCGCCGCTTACTGTTATTTCCAGAGGGTTCGGCGGGAGTGTTATGAATGATGTGCTGCACCATCTCGACACCGTTGCCCTCAAGTATAAGCCCCGTGCTATCCTTATTTATGAGGGCGATAACGATACTGCCTATGGGATTGCGGAGGAAGAAATTCTTGGTGCATTGAAAAAGATCGTTGATAAAGTGCATAAAGAGCTGCCAGAAACTCGTATTTATGTCATGGCAGTGAAACCTTCTACTTTACGTGTTGATGTATGGGACAATGCGCAACGGGTTAATGCTGGTTATAAAGAAATCGCTAAGCATAATCCCCAAGTTTATTATGTGGACTCAGCGACACCTTTTTTGAAGGCAGATGGAAGTGTAATGACTGATATCTTTGTTGAGGACGGTTTGCACTTAAACCCAATGGGTAATTTAATTTGGGGCTCTGTTATTCGTGCGGCGCTAATGCCTCAGGAAGCGCGCTACGAGTAATATTAGGTATAGAGGTTTGAGGGGTGCCCCCCCTTTAACCTTAGTCACAAATTTTACATTTAAGAATATATAGAACTAATACTCGTCATACCCCTCCGTCAGTTCAACATAAACCCCTGAAGGGTCGGTGAAATAGGCGATATTTAAACCAATAGATGGAATTTCTCGGTAAGGAATATCGAAGACTACACCCTTGGCTTCAAGCTCCCTGCAAAATTCCTCTAAGTTATTAATTTCAAAACCGATATGATCTATCGCTGAGTTCTGAGTATTCTGTCTGCCGCTATTGTTAGCACCAAAGCTAAGATTCATTCCAGGAACGTTTGTTGTGGTAGTGATCCGACCCCGGGGTCGAACTTCTAGGTCGAACATCTCTGTATACCATCCCAAGATCTCTTCAGGATTATCTAAGAACCAGTGCACATGGTAACCAGTAATCTCTTTATGTAAGCCCCTATCTTCTTGCATTTCTACTGCGATGTTGTCTGGTAAAATAACATAAGCGTTTAGTTGACCTTCGGAGCCTAGAAATATATTGCCTACTTCCAAACCATCTGCGCGCCATTTGTCTAAAAACTTATCCATGTTCCTAACTTTGAATCCGAAGTGATGCATTTTTGTTTCTCTCGATCCCGTCGTCGGTTCTTTTTCTGTTAGCGCAACCATCATATTCGGTAACTTAGCAACCGTAAGGGGGCCTCTTTCAACAATGGTCCCATTAAAGTGCTCGACCCAAATAGATTTTTGGAGTTCGATATCCGAGACATTTAGGTGTACGTGTCCGAATGTAATACCATTTTCATTTGGAGCCGCAAGCTGGGCAAAACTGGTGGGTATGATCAGAGATGACAGAATAAGATAGGATAATTTTTTCAATTGCTCACTCCTTAGTGATTTTTATTTAATCTCGCATTAAGTTGAGCTGGTCGCTGAGTATTTTCCGGTTATTACCAGGCCGAGTTTAGCAATTCATAAGAATGTCGACGAGCGGTTTCGCTATGAGTAATTGTCAGAATCATTAACTCATCTAGCTTAAATCTCTTTGTAAACAATTCGAGGCTCTCACAAACTTGTTCTGGCGTTCCGACTACGCGACGACGTTGATTTTCCTTTATCACTTGTCGCTCCCTTTCACTGTAAGGGTAATCTGTAGCTTCTTTAATACTTGGAAACGGTCCAGAGTTTCCTCTTAGTAAACGAATAAACCATAGATCTCGGCTTCTTGAAAGTTCAATCGCTTCTTTTTCAGTGTCAGCGCAAATAGTAAAAACGGTCAGGACAGATCGTGGAGCATCGCAGTTCGGCCCCGGCTGAAAATTGTCGCGATAGTGGTCAAATATGTCTGTCCTAATTTCCGGATTTATAAAATAAGCGAAATTATAGGGGAGCCCCGTTGATGCCGCTAAAGCACAGCTGTCTTCACTCGATCCAAGCATCCAAAGATGTGGGGGGGTATTTACTTTAGGGTATGCACGAGCATTTTCTAGACCCGGAGTCTTGGGGTCAGTGTCATTTAGGAGGGCTTGTAGATCGAGCACCATGGTGGGGAAATATTCCGGCCCTAGTTGTGAGCCATAGCGAATAGCTGCTGCGGTAAAGGGATCCGTCCCGGGGGCTCGACCGATGCCTAGGTCTATGCGATTAGGATATAAGGTTTCCAGAATCTTGAAATTTTCAGCTACTTTGTATGGGCTGTAGTGGGGGAGCATGATTCCCCCAGATCCAAGACGAATATTTTTGGTCTCCGCACCGATTCTCCCCAAAAGTACCTCTGGCGAGCAGCCAGCTAAAGCACCTGAGGCATGGTGTTCGGCTACCCAGTATCTTGAATATCCAAGACCATCGCAAAGACGAGCCAGATCTATCGTCTCTTGCAGTGCTGCATAGGCGTCAAGCCCTGCTTTAACAGGCGATTGATCCAGTACGGATAATTTGATGTCTTTGCTCATTCGATAAAATCTTGCACCTAGAAAGTTGGTTGTTTATATGGAATTGTGAAAATCTTACCAAGATTCTCATTAAGTTATTGAAATAATTAATAATTATTATTTCTAACGAATAAGAATCTACTAAAATTTACTAAATAGTATGTAAAAAAGATTATTTAGTGTTGATCCCGCTACACATAACTATGGTAGCATGCGATGGGTTAAAGTCGGCATTTCTATGCCGTATTCGACTTAGTACTTGGGCTGCTTTATCGGGAGAACTTCGGCCAAACAGAATTGAAAATTTAAATACTAACTATCAAACATTTTGAGAACAAAGTCTTAGAGAAAAGGGGAGAGGAAGACAATGCGCAATAAGTTTCCTAGTAAACGCCGTGGTATAGCACTGGCTGTAATGATTGCAGGTGCTGGATTTACGATGCCGCTCATGGCTCAGCAAGACGATACCGTGGTTGAAGAAGTAATCGTTACGGGTTCCTATATACGGGGTACTCCGGAAGATGCACCATCCCCGGTAGAAGTGATTGGCCGTGATAGTATTGAGGCGCAGGGTGCTTCTCAGATCTGGGACGTGATTAGGAACCTTGAGGTAAACCAAGGCTCTGATACAAGTGTCGCGGGAACCAATGATGCAGGTCAGCTGACCGGAACAGCATCGGTGAATTTACGTAATTTGGGCGGTAACTCGACACTAACCCTAATTAATGGCAAAAGAACAACCCCGGCATCCGTTGTCACGAGTTCTGGTCAGGAGTTTGTTGACCTTAACGCAATACCTCTAGTTATGACCGACAGGGTTGAGGTTCTCACGGACGGTGGCTCGGCGCTCTATGGAGCAGACGCGGTAGCGGGTGTGGTAAACATTATAATGCGCACCGATTTTGAGGGTTTGGAATTGTATGCGGATACCCAGGGAATCCAAGAGGCCGGTGGGACTTATGAAAATACGTTCAGTGGTATCTGGGGAACAAATTGGAATAACGGAAATACGCGCTTAGTCTTGTCCGCGGAGGTTTTCGAAAGAGAGCCAGAACTTTTGGAGAATGCTCAGTACTATGAGGAAGGAAGGATCATAGCAAATGAGAGGGTAGGTTCATTTGCCCCTACTAGCCCACTTGGCGCGTCTTTTAATTACGGCTATATAGACTTCCCTCTGACCACTCAGAATAAGACGGAAAGAGCTGGTCTTGGTGAGTCCATATCTGGAACAAATGGCACTGTTTGGACCGACCCTTTATGTGAATCCTCTTCAGGTCAATTTGGTTCTTTCTATAAGGACAATAGGTATAGTGGTACTGGTCGAAGGGATGGTGGTTGCTATGAGAATAATATGGGCAACCAGTATATGACCTACGGGCAGGAGCGCCATAGCTTCGCTGGCTCTTTTGAGCACACGTTTAATGGTGGCACGGAATTTTACTCATTTTTTAATTATTCCGATTCTGAGATCACAAGAGAATGGGATGGGATATCTTTCTCCCGAACGTTGCACTTGTTCTGGGCTCCTGAAGTGCTCGGATCGCTCGCGCCATATATAGGGAATGCCCCGGTGGCGTCTCCGGCCGCGAATAATCCTAACCTTCAGTCAAACGGTGGTTTTGGTCAGGGCTGGTATGGTGGTCAAGTAAGAACTGGTTGGCCAAGCCAAAAAACTTCTGGGCTGCCTACGGAACAGAAATCATCCAATATTCAGGCTGGTTTTCGCGGTGACATTGAAGACTGGGGCACTAATCTTGAATACGATTTGAGCGTTGCTTGGAGTGACTCGAGCATAGAGCAGGAAGTGTCTACTCTGATACGAGATCGAACCGAGCTAGCGATTAACGGGTTGGGTGGAGCTAACTGTACGCCAAATGGTAATTCCGAGACGAACTTCATGGCCGTTCCTTCTTTTGCTCCGCTTGGGGGACTCTTTGATCTAGTATTCCCAGGCTATGTTTTAAATACTTATGACAGCGCGGCAACGATATTAACCAGTAACAACCATGGACAGGACGGGTGTCAGTTCTTTAACCCGTTCCTAACAGCACTAAGCAATCCTGACATGGCGAATAGCCCAGAGCTGATCGACTGGATGTCTACTAGGATAAATAGAGCAGACAAGAGGAATCAGCTGCTTGTTATCGATGCGATTGTTAACGGTGATCTTATGGAAATGGCTGGTGGCACAGCGGCTTTTGCGACTGGCTTCCAGTACAGAAAAAGAAATGCCTCAGGTAGAGCACCTGAGATTAACTTGCCTGGTATTAGCCCAATCAAGGAATACATGTCGGGCTTACCGTTCCCGCAAAGTTTATTCGCACCTGTTACGGAGCGTTACTCAGGTATAACAAATAATTTGGAATGCTCTTCTTGTATCTTTAACTTCAATGATCAAAGGGATATTAAATCTCTATTTTTGGAGCTCTCCTTACCGTTCGCTGAGAACGTGGAGACACAGCTTGCTCTGCGATTTGAGGACTATGCAGATATTGGCAGCGCGCTTTCACCAAAAGCTGCTATTAGCTGGCGGCCCGGTGGCGAGGACCTTTTGCTTCGAGCGTCTTGGTCTGAATCTTTCCGAGCGCCTAATATTGGGGTGGTGAATCAGGCGTTTGAGGCGTTTGGAACTACAATTCAGGATCCGATAAGGAACCAAAAAGTTCGAGCTGGATTACTGCCTGCAACGAATGAAAATGCTCAGTCAAATAGCTCTTACACCAGAGGACGCGCAAATCCAGATCTTGATCCGGAATACGCTGACACCTTTAATGTTGGCTTTCAGTGGACGCCGAGTGGTGATCTAGATGGCTTATCGATCGGCGCAGATGTCTGGCGTTTTGAGGTGGAAGACAGAGTCTTACCTCTAGTGCCAAGAGCAGCGATTAATCCAGAGATAGAAAAATTCAACACCTTAGTAGGTAACGAAGACAACTACGTTCTTAATGACACATTACCTCTTGATCAGAGAGGAGCCAATGGCCTGCCTACTTCTTGTTCGCCAAGCGGTTTGACTGGACAATTTGGTGCGGACTCTGATGAGCGCTTGAACTGCGTTATAAATCCTGAACTTTATGTTGTGGATGGGGTTGAACGACTTTACGGTAGTACAACAGCCTCGTTGGTAACACTCATATTACCAGCGGTTAATGCCGGTACTTATGAAGTACAGGGAATTGATCTGAGCGCCGGCTACATGTGGGATAATGACTGGGGAACCTTCCGAGTGGGCTTAGATTACACTCACGTGGATAGGTTTGAAGTTGATATTCCAGGGCTGGAGCTTGGACTTCAATCTACAGGACAGATGGATGCGGCTGGTGTCGACGGCGAGCAGAATATTGTACGACCTGTTCCTGACAACAAGGGTACTCTTAGCTTCTCTTGGAGCAGAGATGACCACCGGGTATCGGTATTCAACCGACATATCGGGTCATTTCAAGTACTTGGTCACAGAGACTACTTAGCCAATCCAAATCGTACAGCGACACAAGCTTCTTTTGCTAAGTCGCAGGCTGATAGCTATAACACCTGGGATGTCCAGTATAATTACACACGTGATTGGGGAGACAGCACGTCTATCTTTACCGTTGGTGTAATTGATGCGACTGATGAGGATGTGCCTTTGTTCAGAAGGCAGAGCTATCACAGTAGTGTATTTGATCCGCGTGGCAGACGCTGGTACGCAAGGGTCCTTTGGCAGTTCTAAGCTAACTGCTAGAAATCAAAAAAGGCGGTGAGAGATCACCGCTTTTTTTTTGGTTTAAATAAAAACTATTCATGCTATTTTTCTCGTTATAAGTTTATCGCTGCGGTTAATGAATTCTATGTCTTCCTTAAAGCTCGTTGATTCAGACTTTGAATTTTTGACTATAAGGGCCGGGGGGCCGGGTGGTCAGCGGGTCAATAAGGTTGAAACTGCGGTCCAGCTTCGTTTCCAGATTAAATTTTCAAGTCTTAAGGAGCTTGATAAGGAAAAGCTTCTTAATTATAAAGATCGTCGTATTTCTAAGGAGGGCGTGATATTGATTAAGGCTCAGCGATATAGGAGTCAGGAGCAAAATAAACAAGATGCTATAGCCAGGCTTTACGCCCTAATTCAAGAAGCAACCAGAATTGATAAAACAAGGATCTCAACAAAACCGAGTAGGGCTTCTAAGGTTAGACGCGCTGAAAATAAGAAAAGAGTAGGGACCAAAAAAGATTTACGGAAAAAGCCAACTCTAAACGATTGAGGGGCGGGAATAGAAAACCGTTCTTAACACAATATCGTTCTACGAATTTTTCCATCGTAAATGGTACCAATATTTTAAAAGTATAAAATTTAAAACTAAGTTATAAAAATGAAAAAATTTACTTCTCTTCTATTGATAACTTTTTCGATTTACCTAAATAGCCTCAAGGCTCAGTCGACGATTGAGGATGCGGAACAGAGCTTCAATTACATTTCTAGTACTTTATACACATTTCAAACGACCGGGAGGTTGGTTAATAACCCTGGAATTGACGGAGCAGATTTAGAAGCGTTCATTGATTTATTAAGATTATATTACGATGAATTTAGCAGGGAATTTAATCGCGATTCATCGATGTGTCAATTCTATCGAGACCCTGAAAAAGGCCGAATGACGATCGAACAAAGAGCAGAGATAAGTTTTAGTTTTTTGAGGGATCTTGAGAATCGAATTGAACGGTACATTATTGTCAATGCAGATTTTCAAAACCAGCTTGCCGATGAGTTTGGCACTTTTCTTTTAGACAATGTTAATAAAATTAAGGCAGAGTCTATAAGTAATCAGCGGCTTCCCGCATCGGCTTTCGATGAGGCGGCCGTGATTAGCTTTATAGACTCTTCATGTACTTGAGTTTCGTTGAAGGTTAATAATCAAGCTTATTTCTTTAGTAAACCTCGAAAAGGCCGGCGGCACCCATACCGCCGCCCACACACATAGTGCAGACTACGTATTTAGCATTACGACGCTTTCCTTCAATCAGCGCATGGCCAACCATTCGAGCACCACTCATGCCGTAAGGATGTCCGATAGAAATCGCTCCACCATTAACATTCAGCAGATCGTTAGGGATACCAAGCTTGTCCCGACAATAAATCACTTGAACCGCAAAAGCTTCATTTAG
>JAQWTK010000045.1 GCA_029242705.1 Gammaproteobacteria bacterium
CCTTTGATTAGTTTGGTTTAAAGACCGTACAATAAGCCCTGCAATAAATTTCAGTAATATGGCCGCTATGGATATCATAAGAAATGTAACAATATTGTCTTTCGCCTTCTTGATCTTGACTAGTTGTCAACAAGTACAGCCATGGGAGCGAGGGCACCTCGCTAAAATAGAAATGGCCTGGGAAAGTGATCCTTTGGAAGGGCTGTTGCAGGATCATATCTTTTTTAGCAAGGAGGCATCTTCAGGTGGCAACACTGCGGCAGGTGGTGGCTGCGGCTGTAATTAAATCGAGATAAGAATATTGAAAAGCCGCAGATCTGCAAGTCTAATTGCCCTCTCAACTACTGCGCTTGCGTTGCCCGGAATCACGCTTGCGGATGCACCGCCAACCCAATCTACGGCGTCT
Organism: Gammaproteobacteria bacterium; assembly: GCA_029242705.1. Taxonomy (GTDB): domain Bacteria; phylum Pseudomonadota; class Gammaproteobacteria; order Pseudomonadales; family Pseudohongiellaceae; genus UBA9145. The sequence continues at coordinate 407 of JAQWTK010000045.1, forward strand.
TATAAAGTCTCTAACTACAGCGAAGATGATCTGGATCGGAGCGAGTCTCCGCTTGGTGACCTAGAGCGTTACGATATAGATGTTCATCAATTTAAGTTGACGTCACCTGTCGGCAGAAATTTCTCAATTACTCTAGATGCGAATCACGAAACAATGTCTGGAGCATCGCCTTGGTACACAACTAGTGATTCTAATGGAGAACCGCTAGTTGCGCTGAGCGGCGCGAGTGGTATTTACGATGAAAGAAGCGAAGTTTCTCTTAGCACAAGCTATTATTTTGATAAAGGAACGTTATCGGGTTCTTTTGGATATTCAGAGGAGGACGATTACAGGGCATCTTATTACGCTCTAAGTGGTAGCAGAAATTTTAATGGGGAATTGACTACGTTGTCCTTCGGTTACAGCTACTCTTCAGATGATATTTTCCCTACCGATGCATTGCTTTTCAATAGGGTCGTTGACGAGAGTAAAAGCAGTAAATCCGGAGTTATTTCACTTAGCCAAATTATAAATCCTACATCAACATTTCAACTATCATTAAATATCTCGGAACAATCCGGATTTTTGAGCGATCCCTATAAACTGAGGGATATTAGACCTAAAGACAAAACACAAATTGCGGTAACTAACTCTTATCGTCATTTTATGATTAATGCTAATGCGGCGTTTCATGCGAATTATCGTTACTATCACGACGATTTTGGTATTAGTTCCCACACTTTTGATGCGAGTTGGCATCAAAATATTGGTAGGTCAGTAAGACTTATTCCTAATATTAGATATTACACTCAATCGGCGGCGAATTTTTTTACTAATATAGATGATTTTCAAAAGTCAGTTAATGAATACCAGTCAAGTGATTACCGCTTATCCTCTTTTGGTGCGATAAGCGGAGGCGTCAGTCTTGTTTTAAGTCGCGGCCAGTGGGCGGCTACGTTGAATGCTGAGCGTTATGTCGCTACTGATCATTTTTCAGCTTACTCGGTTAGCCGTCCAAGCACTGCGTTAGTTCGTTATAATAGGATTTCTTTAGGGATAGAGTTTATCTTCTAAATAACTATAATTTTGATTCCAACGACATTTAAAAAAATTTCATTCAAAGCGATGGGAAGTCCATGCGAAGTTCAGGCGCATCTGGATGGTGGCGTTGATTCTGGTATTTTCTTTAAAGCGATGCAAATTGAAATTGAAAGATTAGAACAAAAGTATTCTAGATTTCGTAAAGATAGCTTCCTCTCAGCTATTAATAATGCCGCAGCGAAAGGATTATCAACCGCACTGGATGAAGAGACAATTTCTATCCTTGAGCATGCTTCAGCGTGTTTCCAAGAAAGTGACAAATTATTTGATATTACTGCCGGTGCTTTAAATAAAATTTGGGACGTTAAGAAAAATCAGGTGCCAACAGATAACGAAATTGCTAAAGCGCTTTCGATAACAGGCTTTGAAAAATTATCCTGGGATAACTCATCACTGAGAATGCCGGTTGGTATGGAATTGGATTTAGGTGGTGTGGTAAAAGAATATGCTGCTGACACCTTGGCGGCTAAGGCTAAGCAAATGGGTGTTAACCATGGTCTTATAAATTTAGGAGGAGATATTGCATTGATAGGCTGTAAACCAGATGGCACAGCATGGCCGGTAGGGATTAAGAACCCAAAAAAACTAGACTCTACGATCGCAACAATAGAAATCTTTTCTGGAGGGGTCGCATCAAGTGGGGATTATGAGAGATATTTTTTTTATCAAGGAAAACGTTATAGCCATATTATTAATCCTAAAACAGGGCGTCCAAACTCTGGTTTAGGAGCTGTTAGTGTTGCTGCAAATCTCTGCACCGTAGCGGGATCGATTGCAACGATTGCAATGCTGAAAGAAGAGCGGAAAGCTATGGAATGGTTAAATGATACGGGTGTTTCTTATATTGCAATGGATTCGGAAGGAGAGTTGCTTCAAAGTAAAAAGCCTATAAGAGAGTTGTCTTGACAGTTCATACTAACAAGGAATAGCTGGCATCAATAGGTCAATACGGTAAAATACAAACTAGAGGGAGCCAACAGATAAATACAATTATGACCGAAATTAGTGTCCAATTATCTAAATTAAACGATTTAGCAGAGCGTACCGATAGTCTTAGGGGGTACCTTTGACTATGAGGTGAAACAAGATCGATTGGCTGAAGTTGAATTGGAATTATCCGAATCGACTGTATGGGAAAAACCAGAATATGCGCAATCACTTGGAAAAGAGAGAGCAGGCTTAGAGAAAATTGTTAACACTATAAATCGCTTAAATACAGGTATTGAAGAACTTAAAGAGCTCCTTTCCCTTGCGCAAGAAGAAACGGATAAAGATCTCCTTGACGCCGCAAACAAGGACCTACTTACACTTGAGCAGCATGTCAACTCTCTCGAATTTCAAAAAATGTTCTCGGGAACCATGGATCAGGCAAATGCTTATCTAGATATTCAAGCAGGATCGGGAGGCACCGAGGCTCAAGACTGGGCTGAAATGCTGCTGCGGATGTATTTACGGTGGGGGGAAGAGAAAGGCTTTGAAACTGACTTGGTCGAAGTTTCTGGCGGCGACGTCGCCGGTATAAAAAGTGCCACCATTCGTCTATGTGGTGAATTCGCGTTTGGTTGGTTAAGAACCGAAACCGGTGTACATAGATTGGTCAGGAAATCACCTTTTGATTCAGGTAATAGGCGGCATACTTCATTTGCTTCGGTTTTTGTTTCACCTGAAGTAGATGATGATATCGAAGTAGATATTGAAATGTCGGACGTTCGAATAGACACATATCGATCAAGCGGAGCAGGTGGCCAGCATGTTAATAAGACTGATTCCGCAGTTAGGTTGACTCATGAGCCTTCAGGTATTGTAGTCCAGTGCCAAAGCCAGCGATCACATCATAAAAATAAAGATATGGCGATTAAGCAATTAAAAGCGAAGTTATATGAGTTGGAGGAACTGAAACGTAAAGAAGAAGCGCAGTCAGTTGAAGAATCTAAAGCTGATATAGGGTGGGGTAGTCAAATTCGATCTTATGTCCTGGATGCTTCAAGAATTAAAGATTTACGAACTAATGTAGAGATAACTAATACGGGCGCTGTGCTGGATGGTGACCTGGATCAATTTATTGAAGCTAGCCTAAAAATGGGTTTTTAAAAGAGATGAAAGAAAACGAGAATAATCCCCTGCTACCTGAGGAGGAAAATAAGCTCATTACCTTACGACGTGATAAATTGCATGCGATTCGACAAAAGCGGGAAGCATACCCAAATGGATTCCAACGCAAATCTACTGCAGGACAGTTAATAACAGATTATGAAGGAAAAGATAAAGCTGATCTGGAAGGATTGGCGATTGAAACATCTATAGCTGGAAGAATTATCAGAATGCGCGGTCCGTTTTTGGTTATTTTGGACGGCGGTGCAAAAATACAACTCTATTTGAATAGCAAAACGCTTTCCGATGAGCTCCTAGAAGAATTCAAATTACTTGATTTAGGGGACATCATCGGTGCGGAGGGCGTGATTTTCAAAACTAATAAGGGAGAATTAACCGTTCGGGCATCTAGTTTTCAATTACTTACGAAGTCCTTGCGACCGCTTCCAGATAAGCATAAAGGTCTAATAGATACAGAACTTCGATATCGGCAACGATATTTGGACCTTTTAGTGAATGAAGATTCCCGTTCGACCTTTGAGATGCGTTCAAAAATAGTCAAATTTATTAGAAATTATTTCGAAACCTGTGGGTTTATGGAAGTTGAAACGCCAATGATGCAAGTTATCCCTGGTGGAGCTACAGCTCGACCATTTATTACGCATCACAATGCGTTGGATCAGGATATGTATTTGCGTATAGCGCCAGAGCTCTATTTAAAACGCCTTGTCGTTGGTGGCTTCGAGAAGGTCTTTGAATTGAATCGAAATTTTAGAAACGAAGGTTTGTCAACACGACATAATCCAGAATTTACGATGCTTGAGTTTTATCAAGCTTATGCAAGCTACCAGGATTTAATGAATTTAACAGAAGATTTATTTCGAAAAATTGCCATAGAATTAATTGGGAATACTACTATTAATTATCAAGGATCTGCTTATGATCTCTCTAAACCGTTCGAACGGATTACAGTCCGCGAAGCGATTTTTCGGTTTTGCTCGCTCAGTAAAGAGGATATAGAGACAAAGGAGTCGGCAATAGCTTCCGCAAAGCTCTTGGATGTTAGGCATGAGGAGGAGTGGAGCTTAGGGAAGATAATAATGGAAATCTTCGACCAAAAGGTAGAAGGTAAATTGGATCAGCCAACCTTCATTACCGAATATCCTATCGAGGTTTCTCCTTTAGCCAGACGAAACGAAGAAAGACCAGAAGTGACAGATCGATTTGAGTTGATAATAGGCGGCAGAGAACTAGCTAATGGTTTTTCAGAACTTAATGATCCGGAAGATCAAGCTGAAAGATTTCACGCGCAAGTTGTGCAAAAAAACTCTGGCGATAAAGAAGCAATGCATTTCGATACTGACTATGTAACCGCTTTAGAGCACGGGTTACCGCCAACAGCAGGCGAAGGAATTGGAATAGATCGATTGGTTATGCTTTTTACTGATGCGCCCTCTATAAGGGATGTGTTGCTCTTTCCACATATGCGACCGCACCAAGATGGTGAGTGAGCGTATAGATTCTGAGCGCAGAAAAGTGCAGTTAGAACCGACTTGGAGTAAACGCCTAGATGCTGAATTTAATTTAGACTATATGGTGAATCTAAGAAATTTTCTTCTTCAAGAAAAGCATATCGGTAAGAAGATATTTCCACCAGGGGCTGAAATATTTAACGCGTTAAATACTACTAAATTTGAAGATACGAAGGTCGTAATTCTGGGTCAGGATCCTTATCATGGCATGGGTCAGGCTCATGGGTTTTGTTTTTCTGTAAAGAATGGAGTAGATATCCCACCCTCGTTACAAAATATTTATAAGGAATTACAGTCTGATATCGGCCTCACTCCGCCGAGCCATGGGTGCTTAACCTTTTGGGCTGATCAGGGCGTATTGTTGCTGAATGCCGTATTGACTGTTGAGGCGAATAAGGCAGCTTCCCATCAGAGTCAAGGTTGGGAAATATTTACTGATCGTATAATTGAAGTGATTAATAACGAAAAGCAAGGCGTAGTATTCTTGTTATGGGGTAGTTATGCGCAAAGAAAGGGAGCTATTATTCAGAGGGAAAGGCACCTAGTTCTGCAGTCGCCTCATCCTTCTCCGTTGTCGGCACATCGGGGATTCTTTGGTAATCGTCATTTTTCAAAAGCAAACGAATATTTGATCTCAAAGGGTAAGAAGCCTATTGATTGGCAACTGCCCAATTATTCATAGCATTAAGGGTAGTCTAGTGTCTCAAACTAATTGTGTTGTTGTTGGTGCAAGCCATGCTGGTGTCTCCTTGGCTCTCCAGTTAAGAAAAGAGGGCTGGTCTGGAGATATTGAATTAATTAGTGCTGAGAATGAATTGCCTTATCATCGCCCTCCTCTCTCGAAAGAGCATCTGTTGGGGGAAAAGCAACTCAATGAGATGTGGTTGCGTCCGGAGAGAACCTTCATCGAAAATGAAATTCAACTTTCTTTGGGTTCCATTGTGACCAAAATAGATCCGCGAGAGAGAAATATTATTTTTGAAGATGGTCGATCTTCGTCGTATACGAAACTTGCTTTATGTACTGGGGCAAATGTTACCAAATTGCCACTAGAATCAAATCTTAATAACGTCTTCTATCTCAGAACCGCTTCCGACGCTAGGAACATAAAGTTGTCACTTCCCGGGAAGCGCCAAGTGGTTATTATCGGCGCTGGTTACATTGGTTTAGAGTCAGCCGCAATATTCAGAAAACTAGGACTAGAGGTAACGGTTATAGAAATGGCTGAACGCATTTTAAAAAGAGTTACTAGCGAACAATTATCTAGCCATATCCAACATATGCACGAGAAAGAAGGGGTAGAATTTCGTTTCTCTACTTCCGTTCAAAGTATCAAGGGAAATGGTCATATTAATTGTGTGATTTGTGATAATGGAGAGGAAATTAAAACAGATTTAGTATTAATTGGAGTAGGTGTTATTCCAAATATTAATCTAGCTAAAAATGCTGAGCTAAGTGTTAATCAAGGTATTATAGTTGATCAAAACTGTCGTACTAGTGACTCTGAAATTTATGCTGCTGGGGATTGTACAGAGCATATGAGTAGTATCTATAATAGGTCCATAAGATTGGAATCGGTTCAAAATGCTAATGGTCAGGCTCGATGCGCGGCTGCTAATATTGCTGGCAAGGAAATCAGTTATGAGGCTGTGCCGTGGTTTTGGTCGGACCAATACGATACTAAAATACAAATGGCAGGGTTAAGCTACGGCTCGACTGAAATTATTACTCGGGGAGAAGCAAACCAAAATATAGATCAGGGGTTTGCGCTATTTTATCTTCAAGATTCAAAAATCATTGCAGTTGATTGTGTCAACCGACCAAAAGAGTTTTTGGTGAGTAAACAGCTTATTAAAGATAAAAGTATTATACCCCCCTCAGTGTTAGCGGATGAATCAGTTCAACCTATAAACTTTAAGGAATATATAGCATAATGATTATGGCTTTCCTGAATAAATACAACCGCTATTACACGTTTCTTTTACTTCTATTTCGAATAGATTCGGCAATTGATTAATAATTCTATCCCAAATCCAGATAGCGATGTGTTCGCTGGTCGGATTCTCGAGACCAGGAATATCATTTAGATAATAATGATCAAGTTCTTTGTGGATCGGTTCAAATGCTTTCTTAATCTCGTCGTAATCAATTACCCACCCTGAGTTTTCTCCAATTTCTCCGAGTACGGTTATTTTTACTTGAAAGGAGTGCCCATGAAGTCTTGCACACTTATGATCATTTGAAACATTGGGCAGCCGATGTGCAGCCTCAAACGAAAATTCCTTATAAATGCGCATGGTAGAGCCCTGTTAGACTAAAAATGTGGCGTGAAATATTACAGTCAGTTTCTTTTTATGTACAGTACCGTCGGGAATTTAGAGTTTGGCTTCCGTTTGTTGACATGCCGTTTTAAGTCGGTAAAATTCCGGTCTCTCCAGGTTAGGGTGGTTAGCTCAGTTGGGAGAGCGTCGCCCTTACAAGGCGAATGTCGGGGGTTCAAATCCCTCACCACCCACCAATCTTTCTTTATACAAATCAATTGGTTACTCTATTTTCAGCAATCGATAAATTTAATTATTCACAATCATTCGTACCTTCGGCAGATTAGATATATGAAATGAGTTTATCAATCAAAGGTTGAAATTTAATCAGAGTTAAATACAAATGTACTTATGAGGTTATAGGGGTTAGTTTTGCATCGAGCTAACTAGCATTTATTTGCGCTTTGATTTAATACCTACTCAACCTACGAAAGATTATTCAAAATGTCCAATCCGCCTTTAAATCAACAACAAATATTGCTTGATTATTACAATAAAGGGCAGTTTCAACAGGCCTTGGATCAATCCATAGTTCTGTTAAAAAAATATCCAAAATCAGCATTAATATATAATATGTTAGGGGTTTTTCAGTCCGAACTAAATTTGTTTGATGATTCTATATGTAGCTTTATGCAATCATTAAAACTTATTCCAGGCTTCCCAGATGCTCTTAGTAATCTTGCTGCTGCGTACAATAATAAAGCAAATTCCCTTCAAAAACAGGATAAATTAGACGAGGCTATAAAAAATTACAAAAATGCGATAGACATTAAATCTGACTACCCAGAGGCTTATTTCAATATGGGGTGTGTTCTGCAAAAAAAAGGGGAATTAGATTTAGCTATTGAGAATTATAAGATTGCAATTGAGTTTAAGAATGACTACGTTAATGCTTATAATAATATAGGTGTGGTTTTTGATATTCGAGGAGAGTTAGATTCCGCGCTTGAGGTATTTGAAAAAATTCTTAGTATAAATCCAAATGATGCTCAAGCTCACAGTAATAAGGGTTTTACAATGCAGAAGAAAGGGGACTTAGATTCTGCAATATTAAGTTATAGATTAGCAATCAAAATCAAACCAGATTATGCCGATGCTTATTACAATCTAGGAAATGCTCAGAGAGAGAAAGGCGATTTAGAAGGGGCTATAGATAATTATAAAAGAACCTTAATATTAGATCCCGGTTATAGCTCTGCCAAACACCTCCTGGATTCTTTGACTGGAAAAACAACAGATGTAGCACCAAGAGATTACGTGGAGAATTTATTTGATAGGTATGCATCGAATTTTGAAAATTCTCTTGTAGAAGAACTAGATTATCGCACTCCAAAATTAGTTTCAGAGTTACTGATCAAAAATACAATTAATAATTCAATTTGTTCAATTCTAGATTTGGGGTGTGGTACTGGTCTTGTTGGTAATGAGGTTCGGAAATTTTGTCGAAAGCTTGTCGGGATTGACCTGTCTGAATTAATGCTTAGGGAAGCGCGTAAAAAGCGTATTTACGATGAGCTAAAACATGTCGATATTTTGGAGTATTTAACTTCCTATAAGCTTGATTTTGATATTTTTGTCGCTGCTGATGTCTTTGTTTATATCGGAGATCTCTCCGAAATATTTCGCTTAATTAAAGGCAGAAATCAATCGAATGGGAAGTTATTGTTCTCCACGGAACACAATGAAAAAGAGGGATTTATTCTCGAACAATCTGGTCGTTATTCTCATTCTCGAAATTATATTAATAATCTATGCGACAAGTTTGGATATCAATTATTATTTTTTGATGAACTAATACTTAGAAAAGAAAAAGATAAGTTGATAAACGGAGGTATTTATTTATTAAGCTTTTCAAACGATGCTTAATTTAGAATGAAGAAGAGATAGACTGACTATATTAGGTGATACCTTATAATTTTTCCTACATTTATTACGAGAGCTCGAATATTATGAAATATCAAATGTCGATTTTTTTATCTATATTGATCTTTCTAACTGCATGTCAAACTAACGAAGTAGCCAGCAGTAATAACCTTGCTTATGCTGTTGCCTGGAAAAAAACAGCAGCTGAATATAGGGCGCTTTATTATCAAGGATTTAACATAGCCAGACAGCGAGTAGAGGAGTTCGTGAATTCTTCGATTAACGAGGTAGGAAAGCCTCTTGCCATCATCTCTGACCTTGATGACACTTTAATTCTTTCTGATCCTTATTGGTCTTATCTTATTAAACATGACCTAGAATTCTTTGATGATTCAGTATGGGATGAGTGGGTTGCTTCTGATCAAGCTACGCCTAGTCCAGGAGCATTAGAATTTTTGAATTTCTGTGAAGAAAATAATATCTCAGTATTTTATGTCACTAATAGGAACCAAGGTGACAATACGCGTGAGTATTTAGTGAATACCCTAAATCGGCTTGATTTTCCTTCCGTTGATGATGATCATCTTTTTGTGCTTCAAGAGAGCTCAAATAAAGAATTAATACAGAATCGAATTAAAGATGATTATGAGGTCATTGTTATGCTGGGCGATAATTTGAATGATTTCAGTCGCGAATATTATGTTTCAGATATAGGAGAAAGATATTCATTAGTTGAAAATAAATCTGAGAAATATGGCTCTGACTTTATACTTTTCCCTAATCCGACTGACGGTCATTGGATAAGAGCGATTTTTGGAGAATCGGAACCTGCGCCAACAATTGATAATAAGATGCTTATGAGGGAAGCTACTTCGAGTTCAGCTTGGCGGGACTAATAAACTTAGCTTTTTCAAAATGGATTTCTGCTCCATTGCTGTCTATAATGCGCGTCCACATTGCGGACCGGTAGTTCAGCTGGTTAGAAT
>JAQWTK010000051.1 GCA_029242705.1 Gammaproteobacteria bacterium
ATCTTGGAATACCATTCCGACATTACGTTCTTCAGTAGGAATTTGATTTTTGCTGCTTGCACACCATATCGGAGATTTGATGCTTCCTTTGGAAATTGGCAAAAGGCCAGCTACAGCAAGCAGTATTGTCGTTTTACCGGAGCCGGTGGGGCCGACTAATGTGATTATTTCATTCTTCTCTAAATTACAGCTTAAGTCGTGCACAACTTCTGTACTATCATATTGCACGCTTAAATTTTTAATCTTTAGCATTTACGTATGTTTCCCGTTAGTCACTATCTTCGGAAAGACCTTCAGCTGACATCATAATTAGTAACGTTATTATAGAGGCCAAAATAATTAGAAGGCCAGGAATGGCAGCTCTTCCGAAGTATCCGGCTTCATATACTCGCCAAAGATAAGTCGCTAACGTTTCGAAACCTGTAGGCCCTAACAAAAGTGTTGCCGGAAGTTCTCGCATTGTCTCAAGAAACACTAACGCAGCACCCGCAATAATGCTTTTAAAAAGTAGAGGCAACGTAATACGCTTAAAAGCCTCAGATGAATTTGCCCCTAATGATCTTGCGGCATTTGTTAAGCTATCGTCGAATCCTTCCAGAGAGTTTCGCACAGAACTGATGCCAAGCGGTAAAAATCTTAATACATAGGCAAAAATTAATAACACCAACGTTTGGTATACTAAGGGTAACTGCAGTCCGACGTAAACTAGAGCTGTGCCCATGACTATTCCTGGTATTCCAAATCCTATGTAAGTGATTCTTTCCATGAATTTGCCAATTTTTCCTTCTAAGGCAGCGATTGCTATAGGTAATGCCAATAAGATAGCGAATATTGCAGCGATAAGTGATACAAAAATTGAATTAAAGACAATGGAAAAATCAAAAGTAGAAAACCCTTCTCTAGCAAGCCAAAGTGTGAAAATAAAAATAGGAAGTAAAATAGAAAGAAGAATAACTGGACTGATAAAGAGAAAGAAGAAAAATTTCTGCGCACCAGTTGGTTTGATCTTAATAAGTCGTCCTGGTACTGAGCGAACAATCTTTGCTTGGGATTCAAGGGCTAACAATAGACTTACTATTAATATCAACTGTAATGAAAGTCCAGCTGCTTGGCCAAGCCCTAGCGCATTATATTCGACATAAATAGCCCTAGTGTAGTTATTTACGCCCATGATGGCTGGTGTGCCAAAATCTGAAATTGCATACAATCCAGCCAACAAAGCCCCTCCCGCGATACCATTTAAAATACGGGGAATAATTACTCTCCAAAAACTTGCGGTTAGTCCTAACCCGAGTGTGCGAGCGGCATAAAGTTGACTAGGATCTATTTTGCTTAGGGACGCTCTTGTTGTCAGCACTACAAAAGGGTAAGTGTAAAGGGCCATAACTAATACTGCGCCGGTTAAACCGGATATAGCTGGTGGGGTAATCGGTAGTAAAATATCGAGTTCTCCGCCGGTCCCGAATGCAACATACAAAGCAAAAGCGCCCACGTAACTTGGAATAGCCAGAGGGACTAGTAGGACTACCAACCAAACTCTTTGGAAAGGAAAGGAAAGATAAGTCGTTGCTAAGGCTATTGGAACGCCTAGCAACACTGCAATGCCGGCGGTGGCAACCGCGACTATGACTGTATTTAGGAATATTGTGAAATGTCCGGTATAAAAAAGTTGGTTAGCATCTATAGCAATATTTAAAAGAACTGCAATAGGTAACAATGCTAAAAGGACAACGAATAATGCAATGAGATACGACCTTGATAAGCTTCTCACAAAACCCTTATCTCTCTCATTAAATCAAGTGTGGGTCTCAGATCGGCTAGTTTGGTCAGATCTAATTCAGGCGGTGACAGATCTTCTAGTGAAGGAAGGCCAGGAGGTGCTGCAACCCCGTAGGCAAGAGGGATTTCGAATGCTTCTTCCGAGAGGTATGTTTGAACCTCTTTAGTAAAAAGATAACGAATGAAATTAACTGTAGTTTCGTTCTCATTTATAGCTAAGATACCTGAGGCATTAACCAAACAACCAGCGTCACCTTGAGTAAATGCCAGGTCGACTTGGGCATCCGGTTTTCCTGATTTTAATCGTAGCGTGTAATAATGGTTTGCAAAACCTATGTCTACTTCACCTCTTTCCACTCCCATTACAACTCCTAGCTCACCGGCATATTTTTTGGCTTTTCTATTAATTTTTTCGAGCCAGTCTTTTGTGGCTCGTTCGCCTTCTAATATTCGCATAGCGGTTATAAAGGATTGGAATGATGCATATTCTGGAGCCCAGCCTATTCGCAGGCTCGTTTCAGGTAGTGACATAATATCTGAGGTTATTTGATCTATCGTCACATTTTGATTGTTGAATGGTATGGTTCGGACGCGACCTGTTACCGGCAACCAGTTTTTATACTGAAATTCAGGCCTCACTTGGCTAACAAGATCTGCGGGTAAGCTGTGTGCTAATCCTTGTCCAGCGACCAAGCCAATTGCTCCTGTATCTACGGCCCAGAACAAATCTGCTTGATATATACCAGCCCTTGACTCAGCAACGATCGCATTGGCAAGAGCCGCAGTAGGACCTCGCCTAATGTTTAATTTGAAATCTGGATTACGGTCACCAATCGCCTTTAAGACATTCTCGTATAAACCTCCTTCACCTCGTCCCAAATACAGAGTCAGTTCTCCTTCTAAATTTGGCAAATTATCGACGGTGACGGCTGGCTGAACTTGCCCTGCAACAAAAGTTGACCAAGGAGAAATTCCGCATGTAACCAGCAATTTAGTTGCTGACCGTCTAAGCATTTAAAAAACATCCCTTCGATTGCTTTCGATGATCTCGAGAATACTTCTTGACTGATCTAGCTTGCCTTTCATAAGGTCAACTACCGATCTAACTTGTTCCAGTGATGAGTTGGACTGTAGAGCTTGCGGAAGATTCACATTAAAATCTTTCTCTAGGTCCTCAACTAAGTCTGCATTTTGCGCTATCAGATCACCTTCAAGCCCTTCAAAAAGTTCAAGATATGCGTTTAAAACGATATCTACCGCCTCGTCTGGTAGCCGTTCTGCAAATTTAGCGGCTGAACGATCGAGCGATGCTTTAATTTCATCGACAGTTTCAGTCGGAGACAAAATATTGGATTCTGTAATTAATTCCGATTCGATGAGACCTTCTTGTTGGTATCGAGCGGCAAGTTTTACAGCACCTAGTGCTTGCCACAGTGCTTTTTCGAGGTTCCCTTTTTCTTCTGTTACATTTGTGATTGTGGCTTGGCTATCTATGGCAGATTTAACACCGTAAAGGCCTTGCCAGATAGATGCATATATTTGAATATAATTGAGTTCAATTGCTGCATGAAAGTCGACTGTTTCCCAATACTCAATTAGCGCTTCTGTACCCGCTGCCTCTGAACCTTGAGTATCATAGGTGTTTACCATTTCATTAACCCTGTCGATTAACCAGTTAACTTCTTCCTCGTAGATACTTAAATGCCTTTGCAGGTCGTTAACATGATCCCCAACTTCGCCATCGGCAATTGCTGCATTCGTAATTAGCCCGAATGAGAAAGCCAAAATGAAGTTCAAAGCTAAATTTCTGACTGAAATATTCAACATTATTATCCCCTTTTACCTCTAATCGTTATCGATCGTAACGCTCTAATAGCTCATAAATTCCTATTTTGGGCCGCAATTATAAATATGTCATTTTTCTAAATATACTCTAAGAACTCGCATATCCTAGATAGTGTCTATAGGCCCTTGTTTTCGCATCAGATATAACAGATAAAAATACTATTGACAATCATTCGCATTTAGATTTAACTTCCCTTATTCCAGAGGGAAATTTATGTACGTTTGTATCTGCCGACAAGTTACCGATCATCAAATCCGTGATATCTGCCGCCATGGATCCACTGATTTTGGGGATGTTCAAGCAAAAACTGGTGTGGCCAGCGAATGCGGTAAATGTGGCATACTCGCCCAAACAATAGTTAAAGAATTCAGCAAATCCTCAAATTACTTCAACGCTGCTTAGTCTACTCTGCTCCCGGATATAAAGTCGCTATTATACCTATCTGTTTAGAATGTTTTATTCTTGACCCTATTCCGTTGGTCCCATAAATGTAAATAAGATTGCTTATCATTTAGATTTACCATATATATCAATAACTTATAGAAATTTATCTTGACAAAATTGTCCTTTACGAGAGATCATATTTTGGTCCTAACTTGAAGGAAAGTGTGATGAAAGCCGATCCAAAAGTCATTAAATACCTTAATAAAGCCCTTGGAAATGAATTAATTGCCATTAATCAATATTTTCTTCATTCCCGTATGTTTGAAGATTGGGGATTTTCAAAACTTGCTGCAAAAGAGTATGAAGAATCTATAGACGAAATGAAGCATGCTGACCAATTGGCTAAGCGTATTTTGTTCCTCGAGGGTCTGCCTAATATGCAGGATTTAGGGAAGTTGTCCATAGGGGAAAATACGCGGGAAATGCTTCAGTGTGACCTTAGCCTTGAACACATAGCCTGCCCAGATCTAAAAGAAGGTATAGCTTATTGTGAATCTGTTGGTGATTTTGTAAGCCGCGGATTACTGGCGTCTATTCTAGATAGTGAAGAAGAACACATAGACTGGTTGGAAACACAGCTTTCATTAATTGACAAAGTTGGTTTGGAAAATTATCAGCAATCCATGATGTGAATTTAATCGCTTACGCTATATTTTCAACGCATTCAGTCGATAAAGTTTACAAGCATTAACTATACTCAAAAGTTAACATTCAGCTATTAAGCTGAGTGGTCTTCTTGGTTTGACCTTATGCTTGCTTGCATCGATCTAGGATCAAATAGCTTCCATTTACTCATCGTCGAGCGACGACGCGGTCGGATAAAAATTATTGAACGGCTTAGTGAAAAGGTTCAGCTTGGAGAAAGTGTGAGCAGTGCTAGAAATATTTCACAACTAGCACATCAGCGGGGAATGCATTGCTTGCATAGATTTAAATTATTGATGAGGCAATATCCGATTGAAAAATATTGGGCTCTAGGTACTAATACATTTCGTAGTGCCGGAAACGCAGGTGATTTTGTTCATGCTGCTAAAGCTGTCGGTATAGATATTTCCATAATTTCAGGAGTACAAGAGGCTTCTCTAATTTATGCTGGCGTTATAAACACCCTTCCGTCATCTAATGCTAATAGATTAATAATCGACGTCGGAGGCGGAAGTACAGAAATAATAGTCGGGCAAAATCATGATCGATTTTTAACTAAAAGTTTGTCTATTGGAAGCGTTTCGTGGAGGGATCGTTTTTTTTCTGAAATAAAATTTGGTAGAGAGCAATTGCTAGAGCAAATGGACGAGGGGGCTAAGGCGGCACGTAATACCTTTTTTTCTCTTTTGCCTGAAATTAACAGTTTGGGTTGGGCAGAAGCTTATGCTTCATCTGGGACTGTAAAGATGTTAACTAACATTTGCGAAGAACACGGTTATGACCAGCAGCAGGTCGAGCTACAAGCGTTGCATAAATTAAAGGAAAAAATGGCTTATTTTGTTGCTACAGGCAGAGAATTATCTGGGCTTAAAGAAAAAAGAAGAGATCTCTTGTTGCCTGGTTGGTGCATAATGGTTGGCTTGATGGAGGTCTGTGGGATTCAAACAATTAATTTTAGCTCCACTGCATTGAGAGAGGGGATGCTTGATTTTATGATCAAAAATGAAAAAACGTTACATACACTAGAATTAAGCAACCTACCTGCGGTTAGTTGCGCAAAACATTAAGCTTAAATTTGACCCAAAGATTTTTGCAAGGTCATTTGTACTCCAATTGATTCATCGGCGTTAGATAATTGCTCGTAATAAAAGCCATCTAAATTTAATTCCCAAGACTGCGCTTCATCTTCCAAGTACATTTCCATCTCTTTAATGATGCGGTTTGCCAATTTTTTCTTAAGAATTGGAAAACTTACTTCAATTCTATTTGATAAATTACGCTCCATCCAGTCTGCGCTTGAGCAGTAAACTTTATTTGGGTCATTCAAAAAATAATAAGCCCGCGAATGCTCTAAAAACCTGCCGATAATAGAGACAACTTTTATGTTTTTACTAATTCCTGGAATGCCGGGTCTGAGACAGCAAATACCACGTATGATAAGGTCAATTTTTACACCAGCGCATGAAGCTTCATACAGTGCCTTTATTACTACTGGGTCAGTTAAAGCATTCATTTTAGCTAAAATTCTAGAAGGCCTCCCTTCCTCAGCGGCATGCTTTTCAGCATTAATCATTTTTAGTAGTGATTTTCGTAAATTAAATGGAGAATGTATTAGTGCCTTTGGGTGGATTTTTTTCCCCATGCCTGTAATTTGTTGGAAAACTTTGTGCACGTCAGCACACACAATTTTATTTGCTGTTAGCAGACTGTAATCAGTGTAGAGCAGAGAATTTTTCCGATGATAATTCCCAGTGCCAAGATGGGAGTAGCGCTTTAATTTATTGCCTACACGGCGCACGAACAGTAACATTTTTGCATGAGTTTTATATCCCATTACGCCGTAAACCACTACAGCTCCGGCTTCTTGCAAAGTGTTCGCAAAATTAATATTTTCTTCTTCATCAAACCGGGCACGAAGCTCAATTACTACGGTGACTTCCTTTCCATTGCGTGCTGCTTCGGAAAGTGCTTCCACTAGTTCTGACGATTCATTTGTTCTATACAAGGTTTGTTTAATAGACAAGATTGTTGGATCCTTGGCTGCTTGTCTAACCCAATCGATAATTGGTACGAAAGATTCAAACGGATGCAGTAACAGTTGATCTTCACGCTCAACTGCAGAAAATATATCTTCGCCTTCCTCTAATGCTCTTGGCATCCCTGGAGAACATTTTGGAAATCGCAAATCTGGGCGTTCTACCATGTCAATTAACGCCATGAGTCGCTGGAGGTTTACCGGGCCGTCTAATCTAAATAATTCGTCTTCAGTCAAGTTAAACCTTTCAAGTAGAAATTCTGTAAGTTCTGAGGGGCAGTCCTTGCCAACCTCAAGTTTTGTCGCGGTTCCAAAACGGCGGCTGTGTAACTCTCCTTGTAACGCGCTGGCGACATCTTCAATCTCGATATTGGACATTTCCAGATCTGAATTTCTTGTGACTCTAAATTGATGGCATTCTTTAACTGACATCCCCGGGAAAAAATCATCTACATATGCATGAATAATTGATGAAAGGAATATGAAATGGTCCCCACTTGCTATTATTTCCTTGGGTACTTTGATAAGACGGGGGAGTGCACGTGGGGCGGGGACTATAGCTAATCCACTTTCTCTGCCAAAAGCATCCTTTCCTTCTAGAGTGAGGATAAAATTTTAGCTTTTGTTTACGAGTCGGGGAAAAGGGTGAGCGGGGTCTAGCCCGAGTGGACTGATTACTGGAAGAATTTCGTTGGTGAAATAACCCCTAGTCCATTTCTTTAGTTTCTTGTTCCATTGATGTCTCTGTAAAAAATGGATGTGCTCCCTTTCGAGCTCGGGGAACAAATTTGTATTCAATATCAGGTATTGTTCATCTAAAGCTTTTCGCACATCCGCGTGTAGAAGCTTTAGTACTTGCTCAGGATGCTTTCCATCTGGCCCTGGGCGCTGCCGTCCAAATTCTAACTGTTTCTTCAGGCCCGAAATTCTGATTTCAAAAAATTCATCTAAATTAGAGCTAAAGATTAAAAGAAAAATTAATCTTTCTAAGAGAGGGTGGTTTTTATTTTTTGCCTGCGTTAAAACACGAAGATTGAATTTAAAGTGAGAAAGTTCTCGATTTTCATAAAATTCACTATCAGATAAGTCAACTTCCTCGATATTTTGATATTTAGCGGTAAGATCTTCAGTGGAATTATCCATGACCACTTTGAGCATTTTGCGTGCAGATTCATTAGGCATTGGACCGTCTTATTTCCTTCGTCAAAAAGTATGAAATTGATCCGTGAGACGCCCTGATAGTGTATCACAGGATTTTGGATAACGAATAATTCTGAAAGGTGTTGTTAGATTTTTTAAGATTAATTTTCTTTTTTGTTTGAGCTGTCATAATTATTTATTTTTTATTAAGATTAAGAAAATCCATTTTGGAGAGTTTGGTTATTTAAAATAAAGATGAAGATAGGTTTACGAATTATTCTTTTATCCTTTATGGGCCTAATATTTTCGAATGTGGGGTTTTCGGCTGATAATACGCCGGCCTTAAATTGGGGGGGTAGGATTCAAGCGGACACAACATTCTTTAAGAACGACAAGTATACATACGAAGATGGAAATGAGGTGAGGCGAGGACGTCTCTATATTCGTGGTAATCTGAGCGAAGATTGGGAGTATAGGATTCAGTACGACTTTACTCCAGATGATCCTGAACTTAAAGATGGGTATGTAAGGTATAATGGTTTTAGAAATACGAGGATAACTTTTGGCCATTTTAAGCAATTTTCTAGCCTTGAAGCGTTAATAAGTTCAAATAATATTACGTTCACGGAGCGCTCTTTACCTAATGCCCTGGTTACGAGCAGGCGCATTGGCGTTGGTTTTCAACGTTGGAATAAGAGTTATAGCTTTGGCGCTTCCGCTTATAGTAATGAGGCGAATAATTCCAGTAAGGGCGAGGGTGTGGCGGGTCGCTTAGTCTATCGGCCGAGAATTGGAGAGGGGCAGCTTTTTCACCTTGGTGTCAATTTTTCTAAAGAGGACGATGAAGATGAGATTGCTCGGTTTAGGGCGAGGCCCGAATCCCATCAAGACAATCACAGAATAGTCGATACTAATAAAATTTTAGGAGTGGAATATCGTCTTAAGCTTGGCCTCGAGGCTGCCTTTGTTAGGGGGAGGTTTTCGGTACAAAGCGAATATGTTCAACAAAAGCTGAAACGAAGTTTTGAGACTGATGTTGCTTTCGACGGATATTATACTTATATAAGTTATTTCCTTACTGACGACAGTCGGCCTTACAGTGATACCGATGCGGCGTTTGGTACAGTGAGCCCCAACAATTCTGGTGGCGCATGGGAGGTAGCTGCTCGAGTAAGTCACTTGGATCTTTCCGATAGAAATATTCCTGGTGGTTCTGTTGGCTTGTTTACTATCGGCATGAATTATTACATGACTAGGGATCTGAGATTTGCAGCGAATTATATAATGACTAACTCAGATCGATTGGCAGGTAATGACGATCCTGAAATTTTTCAGTTTAGAGTTCGATATACTTTCTGAAGTCCTAAAATTTGGGGATGAAATTTTTTGCCCGCATTTATTCTAATTTCTATATCGTATTTCTATTAATAAATTCTGATAATATTGGATGGAGAATAATTATAGGTTCGCGGAAGATCTAGACTCAAGAAATTATTCTATAGCTGAAACGGCTCATCAATCAATCTGAGAATTAGTTTTCCAGAGACATAGGCAAATGCTTTGGTTTTACTTAGCCGATATGCCGGAGTATAAAGTGCTTTAGTTGTTCGAATACGGGAGATTGGGTTAGACTTCTGCGCAAATCATTAGTCACTTAATTATAGCAGGTAAAATAATGTCAAAGAATCAACGTATGGTTTTTGCTAAACGCCCAATTGGAGAGGCAGATGATGAATGTTTTTCCTTGGAAGAAGTTGAGGTGCCGGAGCTTGCCGACAATCAGATACTCATAAAGGTGGCATGGCTGTCATTGGACCCTTACATGAGGGGTAGAATGAATGACGTAAAATCATATGTAGATCCAATGCAGATTGGAGACGTAATGACAGGTGAATCTTCCGGCGTTGTAGTTAAATCGACCTCAAAGAAATTTGCAGTAGGTGATCATGTTGCGGTTCACCAAGGCTGGCAGTCGTACATTGTATGTGACGACAATGATGCTAGATTAATGAAAATTGACCTAGCTAATGGCACCTTGTCAGCACATTTGGGTGTTGTTGGTATGCCAGGGCGCACTGCTTATTTTGGATTGCTAGAGGTCGGAAAGCCGCAGGCTGGAGAGACGCTTGTGGTAGCTGCGGCATCTGGCGCTGTTGGCTCAGCAGTAGGTCAGATTGCAAAAATCTTGGGATTAAGAGCGGTGGGAATTGCTGGAGGTCAAGAGAAGTGCGCATATGTACGTGATGAATTAGGTTTTGATGATTGTGTTGACTACAAAGCGGATGATTTTAATGCCCGGATTGTTGCCGCCTGCCCTGATGGCATAGATATTTATTTTGAGAATGTTGGAGGTGCGGTAACCAAAGCAGTAGCGCCATTGCTTAATGATGGTGCCAGAGTTCCAATTTGTGGTTATATTTCTAACTATAATGATGAGGATATAACTAAAGCTGAAACTCCTTTTCACATCCTTAAGGGTCTAGACCCTGTTCCAGAGCATCGTTTCTTCGTTGTTTTTGAGTGGCAGGATCGCTATCAAGAAGCAACAGAACAGTTAGGAGCTTGGGTTAATGAGGGACGTTTAAA
>JAQWTK010000048.1 GCA_029242705.1 Gammaproteobacteria bacterium
TCGGTCTGCTCAATTATGTAACAAAGGCTGATGGAGAAACCTATTATGCTTTCAGTAGACCATCTGAGTCCTCTGTCCAACCACGCCTACCAATCGAGCCGTCCACGGATTTTTCTGGTACCTGGAGGCCTATATTAAATATGCAACAAACCCTGGTGGGTGGTTTTCAACCGCCGGCAGCCTGGCCCTATACAGAAAAGGGTTTGGAAGAATTTGCTATCTTTAATATTAATGATGATCCTGGGCTTGATTGTAAACCGTATCCAATGCCAAGGATTACTCGCTGGCCCTATAATCAGCGTTGGGAAGTTTCTGAAGGTAGTATCACTATAGTTCATGAACAGGCCACTACAAGAACTATTAACATGACTCAAGATGTATCTTTGCCCGCCAGCCATGAGCCGGACGAGAATGGCTATTCTATAGGTCGCATATCGGACACTGGGAGTCTTGTAGTTACGACCGCTGGGTTTGCGGAAACCAAATGGGGGAGCGAAAGAGGGGTAAGTTCTAGTGAACAAAAAATTGTGACTGAAACATATCGATTGATCGACGGCGGTTATGGTCTTGAGTTGACCTACACCATAACAGACCCGGAATACCTAACAGATAGTGTGGAGCGTGGCCGTAACTTTCGTTTAATCTCAGACTACGAATTTACTAATGAGCCATGTGATCCCGAAGCAGCCCGCAGACACCTTCAGTTCGATTAGGCGTTTACTAATCGTTATCTAGACTGCGATTAAGCTCAACGAGCTGATTTAATAAGTTATCTAGTTCTTGCTTTCCTATTTTTTTCTCAATCAAGTGGTATATTTTTTCTGACTCCGGAGCCACCTTTTCATATTTGGTTCTCCCTAACCTAGTAAGATTTACTAACGTTTTGCGTTGATCGTTTCTGTCTGCGTCCCTTTTTATTAGGTTTATCTCTTCGAGATTTTTTAGAATTCGTGTAAGGCTTGGTGGTGGAATCATACTCAGCTGCGATAACTTGAATGTCTCAATGTCTTCTTGACTTGCAAGCACCCGAATTATTCGCCACTGTTGGTCAGTTAAATCAAAGGAATGTAGCATCGGCCTGAACAGGTTTGTCGCGGATTTCCATGCCTGAAGTAACTGCAGCGGCAGACTGCGATCTATATTTCTAAGTTTCGTCATTACTTCTACCGCAATTCTCAGTCGATTTCGTCGACAATCTCATTTTTTAGGACTCCTATTCCTGGCACCTCTATCTCTACACTGTCTCCCTGGCGCAAATATTTTGGAGGATTAAAGCGAGCACCTGCACCATTTGGAGTTCCTGTTGCTATCAGATCGCCAGGCTTTAGTCGGTAAAATGTCGATAAATATGAAATAAGAAATCGAAAGGGGAACATAAGGTTTTCGGTGAAATCATTTTGGCGCTCTTCGCCATTGACCCGAGTTATGACTTGTAACTGTCCCATTGGATCTACTTCTTCGGTTGGCACCATCCAAGGACCAAGAGAGCCAGAAGATTCAAAATTCTTACCTTGTGTAACATTGAACTTTGCATGTCTTAAATAATCACGCACAGACCCTTCGTTCATTATTGTCATTCCGGCTATATGTAAGTGGGCATTGGACTCATCGATTCTGCGCCCTTCTTTGCCGATAATTAGCACGATCTCGCCCTCATAATCTAGTTGATCAGATTCAGGAGGATTCATGATGTGTTGCTGATGCCCGACCAATGATTCTCGGTGCCGCATAAAGACGCTAGGATATTTTGGAAGATCACTGCCATCTTTGTACTCGGCATTCCGATTAGCATAGTTAACCCCTATGCAGATGATTTTTTCCGGATTTGGAATGGTTGGCACAAATTGAATTTCCTCTAATGAATAATCGCTATCGGAATCAGCCACAAGCTGTGTTAAATAAGCGATTCGATCCTTTCTAATGGCGTCACGCAAATCATCGATATCTTTAGCTCGTTTAGTGAGATTTACAATACCTCTGTTTTTTAAACCGCCGAAATAATTTTTTCCATCATGCTTAAAGCTGAGAAGTTTCATTATTTTTTGCCAGTAATCCTCATCTTTTGATTAAAACGAGTGTATATTGATTTATTTCATATATTAAGTAATATTGGATCCCGATTCCAGTATTTTAGGTAAATTACCAATGCCTCATCAGATAGTAGAAGTATCCCCTAATATAGGTGAGATGCTTGATATTAAAACTTTGTCACAAACCTTACACCGATGTGCTGTAGGACAGGATGCGCTCGCAATAGGAGGGGTTCGTACTAGAGTTTATAAGGCTTCACATACGATAATCGCTGATGAGTCATCCAGTTATGGTTTTATTGCTGTTTATCTGCGCATTGCAGAGGGGCGCTCGGAAGAAGTTAGAAAAAATATGGGTGGGCAACTAATGCAGTGCCTGGTTGATTTCGTTGATGAAAAAGCAGGAAATGTTCCTTTGGCGTTGTCTTATGAAATTCAGGAAATTAAAGCGGACATGCGTTGGAATCGAAATCGGATTCCTGAATTTATGAACGAGGGGATTAGACCGCATGAGTGAGACTATGCTCAGAGAAAATTTACGGAAACTAAATCCTTTGCTTTCTGAGTTTTTAAAACGGCCCATAAAGCACTTCATTGACGGGCAATGGGTTGATGCGAGCAGCGGAGATACGTTCACGAATTATTCCCCCATTGATGAATCGGTAATTGGGGAAGTTGCAGAAGGTACAGTCGATGATGTAGACCGCGCTTGTAAGGCGGCATTAAAAGCTTATCGGCCTTGGGCCGAGTTGGCAGGGAAAAAACGTAGAGAAATACTGCATGCAATAGCAGATGCAATAGAGGCTAATGCAGAAGAGATTGCCTTAATTGAGAGTTGGGATACTGGCCAACCGCTGCGCTTTATGAGTAAGGCAGCTCTTCGTGGTGCGGAAAATTTCCGTTATTTTGCTGACATTGCTCCGGGAGCAAGAGATGGGCTTGCTTTACCAGCTGAACAACATATGAATTACAGTTTAAGACAACCTATTGGGCCGGTTGGAATAATCACTCCCTGGAATACGCCGTTTATGTTATCTACATGGAAAATTGCACCGGCATTGGCAGCTGGATGCACGGTAGTGAATAAACCTGCGGAATGGTCTCCATGCACGGCAGCTATGTTGACGAAAATTATGGATGAAGCGGGATTACCTAAAGGAGTTGTTAATACTATTCAAGGTATTGGTGAAACGGCAGGCAAAGCATTAACTCAACATCAGGCTATCAATGCGATTGCTTTTGTCGGCGAGTCTTACACTGGTAGTGAAATTATGAAACAAGGTGCAGAGACTCTAAAGCGCGTTCATTTTGAACTGGGAGGTAAAAATCCCGTTATTGTTTTTGACGATGCTGACCTCGAACGGGCCTTGGATGCTGTGGTGTTCATGATATACAGCCTTAATGGTGAACGTTGTACTTCCTCGAGTCGGTTATTGATACAAAAATCTATCGCTCCAGAATTTATTGAAAAAATTAAAAAGCGGGTTGCTGCACTTCAAGTTGGTCATCCATTGGATCCTAATACTGAAGTCGGTCCATTAATTCATGAAACTCATCGTGATAAAGTAGTATCTTATTTTAATGTCGCTAAAGAGGATGGCGCAGATATAGCTGTTGGTGGTAACAAAACAACCTTAAATGGTAAGGGGTACTTTGTAGAGCCTACCTTGTTTACCAGCGCGAATAATAAGATGCGAATAGCGCAAGAAGAAATATTCGGCCCTGTGCTGACGGTTATCGAATTTGAGGAAGAAGGGGAGGCGCTAGCGCTTGCTAATGATGTCAAATACGGTTTGGCGGGGTATGTCTGGACTAGTGACTCTGGTCGTAGCCTGCGCCTAGCTAGGGACTTGGATGTAGGCATGGTCTGGGTTAATTCCGAGAACAATCGACATTTGTCGTCGCCGTTCGGTGGGATGAAGGCGAGTGGCATCGGCCGGGACGGTGGTGACTATAGCTTTGATTTTTATATGGAAACCAAAAACGTTTGTATAGCAACCAATGACCACTCTATCCCAAAGCTTGGTAAGACCTAAGTAATGAGTCTTTATCAGGTTCAAAAGTTCCTTTATAAGCTGAATCGTGATGAACAGATGCAAATAGCGTTTAATGGGAAAAAAAGTGATGTGCTTTCTAATTACAAGTTAACAGAGGAAGAACA
>JAQWTK010000069.1 GCA_029242705.1 Gammaproteobacteria bacterium
GGAAGCTCGGCACGCCCTATCAGGGAATATCTGTCGTTGCGGCTCTTATGACTCTTACCTCGATGGCGTTATGCGTGCCACCGAATTAACAGGATAACAATCATGGCATATATGCATATTGGAAAAGATTTTACTCCACCAGATGTGCCAGGTAAGGTCACTGGTCGAATTAAATACGCCGAAGACTATACCCGCGAAGGTATGGTGTATGCTCGTTTACTTACCAGTCCTATCCCCCATGCGCGTGTTGTGGACATAGATGCCTCTGAAGCGCTAGAAATGGAGGGAGTTTTGGGTATGCTCACCGCAGATGATTGCTATCCAGACGGTGAACCGCAAAGCACAGGATTAAAGATGCTAACCAATGAGCCTACCTTGGTTGGTGAGCCCATTCTTGCTATTGCGGCAATAGATGAAAAAACTGCTGAGACTGCAATTTCAAGAATTGCTGTTACGTTTGAAAGATTACCTTTCGTATTAGATCCACTCGATAGTCTTCAGCCAGATGGTGCAGATGCATATAATGGAGGCAACACTTTCGTATTTCGCCAAGGTTTTGCTGAAGAAAAATGGACTGAAGACCAAGTCTCAAGTTTTCGTGCTGGTAATGAACCTACCGCGGAACCTCAGCAGACTGTTGCCTATGGTGATTTAGAAGCATCCTTTAGTGAGTCTTCTTATGTATACGAAGGGACCTTTACGAACGCGGGTTATCCGCATATGTCGATGGAGCCGCGGTCGGCCTTGGCTTACTGGGAAGATGGAAAACTCTATTTGCATGGTGGATCGCAGAGTTTGACTGCTTTCGCGGATGGGATAGCAGGCATAATTGGAGTGCCTAAAGAGGACCTAGTTTTTGTCAACGCGGCAACTGGAGGCGGTTTCGGTCAGCGTGCGCGAGCCGGATCAATTCCTGTCTATGGAGTACCTGCAAAACTTTCTCAAAAAATTAATCGCCCAGTAATGATGCGTGTCACCCGTGAAGAAGAATTTACAATTGGTGGAGCGCGGCAGGGTTTAACTGGATGGATTAAAGTAGGTTTTAAACCCGATGGAGTAATGGCTGCCTGCGACCTTTGGATCGTCTCTGACAATGGAGGTAAAGGTGGCGGAGCAGACGCATACTCTGCTGCTGACTGTATTAGCGTTCTTTATCAGGCTGACGCGGTTAGGTTTAGAGGGACAGCGATTGGAACAAATACTGCTCACCGAGGTGCGCAGCGTGGCCCGGGTCAAAATCAAATTGCACCTATTATTTCTCCAATTTTAGATGTTGCCGCTGATGAATTAGGCATTAGTAGATTTGATATCCGAAAGATCAATACACCGATGAACGGCGATGTAGGTGGCCCGCAACGTACACCATTTACCTCGGCTTATATGCCGGAAGCGCTTGAACTTGCAGCGGAGCAGTTTGGTTGGGAAGCAAGACAATCGCGCCGTCGCCAAACCAATGGAAGTAAAGTAATTGGCTTAGGGATTGGCCAGGGTTATCACAATGCTGGGCGTTCTGGAATGGACGGTATAGTAATGATGGGCTCCGATGGTCGACTTAAAGTACATAATGGAGTCGGCAACTTAGGTACTTATTCTTATGCTTCAACTTCGCGAGCAGCGGCTGAAGTATTAAAAATGCCTTGGGAGCGAGTAGATATTATTACTGGTCGCACGGATTTACATCTTCCAATAACTTCTCCGCAGGATGGTAGTAATTCTATTTTTACTAACACCAGAACTTTTTACGGCGCTGCGCAAGATATGTTAGCAAAGATGAAAGAAATAGCGGCGAACGATCTTGGTGGTGCAGTAGAAGATTATGATATTTCTAACGAGCGAGTTCATCAGATTTCTGATGAATCGATTGGTATGACTTTTGCGGAGGTTGCCGCTAGAGGGATTGAGCTCGGCGGGAAGTATACTGGTTCGGCTGAATTACCCGAAGAACTTGCAGAGTGGACTCAAATAGCGGTGTCTCGGCTAGCAGGCACAGGTTTTATGGGAGTTTTCCATGATCCACAGCATGAGGGTAATCCACCAGGCTTTACCGTGACTTGCATTGAAATTGAATTAGATAAGGAAACTGGTAAATACGAGATTCTCGATTTAATTAATGTCGCTGAGTCGGGAACAATAATGCATCCGAAAGGTATGGATAATCAGCTTGTAGGAGGCGCAGTTTGGGGTATTGGGCTATCGGGTTACGAGCGCCATCTTTACGATCCTCAAAACGGAATGCCAGCAAGTACTGGGTATTGGCAAAGTAAAGTTCCGACGTATCTTGATACGCCAGTTAAGATACAAACTGGCTGGGTCGATCTGCCAGATCCAGAAAACCCGGTGGGTGCTCGCGGCGTTGGTGAGCCAGCGCAAGGCTCAGTATCCGCCGCATTAACCGCAGCAATAACGGACGCATTAGATGGCCATATCTTCGGTGCTTCTCCAATTACTGCAGATATGATCATTAACCATGTAGCAGGGACATCGGAAAATTCAGTGCCACTTGCTCAAAATAATTTTAGAGGTTGATATGGTAGCCACATCACATGACGTAATGCCTGATATTGAACTTTATCAGCCAGCTGATGAAGCAACAGCGCTGGACTTAGCAGCTAGATTGGGTAATGAAGGATGGTTGCTTGGTGGTGGTCAGGATACTTATGGTTGGTTAAAGGATCGCAATAAGACTCCTTCCGCTATGATAGAGCTGACACAAATCGATGCTTGGAAGGGCATCAAAGAAACTGCCGACGGTATTGAAATCGGAGCTACAACGACAATAACAGAGATTGCAAACAACTCATTGGTTCAATCTCGTTTTGGACTGCTGGCCAAAGCCGCGAGTGTGGTAGCTAGCCCTCAGATTAGAAATGTAGGTACTCTGGGCGGAAATTTAAACCAAGATGCTCGATGCTGGTACTATCGGCGGGGGCTGGATTGCTATCGTGCTGGTGGCAATATCTGTTATGCAGATTCACCGGAAGGTTTAAATCGGGAACATGCATTATTTGGTGCTAGTCGTTGTGTTGCTGTTTCTCCCTCCGATACTGCGCCTGCACTAGTTGCTCTTGATGCAACGATGGTGGTTTCAAGTAGTAACGGTCAACGTTTGATTTCAGCAGAAGATTATTTTGTTGGGCCAGATCGCGATATTGTAAACATGACTGTACTTAATGAAGGTGAAATCCTTACTGCGGTTAGGGTTCCAAATACTTGGGCAAATGCAGAGTTTTATTGGGAAAAAGTTGCGGATCGAAATGTTTGGGATTTCGCTCTGGTAAGCATAGCAGCTGTTTTCAAAGTGTCTGGGAATTCTATAGAAGATTCTCGTTTTGCTTGTGGAGCGGTTGAGTGCGTGCCTCGTCGTCTAGAGTCGGTCGAAAATGCTATTCGTGGACAGCAGCGTAGCGAGGGTCTTGCCTCTACAGCAGGTGAGTTGGCAACTGATGGCGCTCGTCCGCTGAACTATAACCATTTCAAAGTACCATTGATGCAAAATCTCGTTAAAAGAGCGATTCGAGGGTAATTCTCGACTTAATCGGCTAACTGATAAAAATAAAATAATAATTAAGAGGGTAGTACAGTGGGAGAAATTGTCCGTTATAAACGCGACGTTTGGGGTGAAGAGGTAATACTCGGTGTTTCTTGGGATTTGCTTTATGTCGTTTTTATGGCCATTGTGATCCTATTAGTAGTGCATGCAATCGTTATGGCGGCACTGGCTAAGAAGAATTTAGATAGGCCGGTTTCTGAAGGCCGACGCGTAGTTAGACATGAGTCAATTGATAGGTGGTTTCATTGGTTGATGGCAGCAAGCATTTTAGCGCTAATTTTCACGGGTGTTGCGCCAATACTTGGATTGAGAATTGCCTGGTTAAATATTCACTGGATAAGTGGGCTTATCTTAACCTTTTTAGTTATAGCCCATATAATTCGCGCGTCTTTTTGGCAAGATTTTAAGTCTATGCTTTTAGTACCCAAGGATTTTGGCGAGCCTTTTGATTCATCTAGTAAACCTGGGAAATACTATTTCGAGCAAAAAGGTATGCATTGGGCTGTAACGGTTGTGGTTCTCGCTGTAATTGTGACGGGCGTCTTAATGTTCTTGCAAATCGATACGCCATTTTGGGATCGCACTAACAGTATGGCTGAGGATCAATTAGGATTAATTTTCCTACTCCACGGGTTATCAACTCTTGCGCTCGTGGCTTTGGCAGCAACACATATCTATTTTGCATTACGCCCGGAAAAGATATTTTATACTCGTTCTATGATTTCTGGATGGATGTCCGAAGAAGAATTATCTGCAAACCATGATCCTCTGAAATGGTCACCCAAGGAAAGTGATTAGAGTTTTCGTCAGTTTAAGGAATGTAGTTGGTTATGGATATTGAGGAGAGTATTGAAACTATTGAAGCTGGCTATGAGTTTCTTCTTGCATATGCAGCCCAAGGGCGACCAGCTTCAGATGAAAGTGATGGGCCAGGCCCTCACGCAAGACCCACCATTGAAGGTATGGTCTCAGCAATGACGCATATTGCTGGTGTATTCTCTGAAAGTGAAGACGACTTTGAGCAGCTAATTGCTTCTGATTGCAAGAAAGCAAAGGCGGCACTGACATTTATGATTGGCCAGAAAAAAATAGGCTCGGAAGTCGTCGATAATCTAAATGCATCCATTCACTTGCGCGCTGTGCTCACCAACTTGTTTCTCTATAGTGAAGCACTTAGGCCGCTGGCTACTGAGGAAGTGAGTGGTGTGATGGCATATGATGCAATGAAAAAATCTTAATTCTGGGCCAATAAGACCATACTAAATTTGAGTGTTAGCTTTGTGAAAGGGAGTGTAAACTCCCTTTTTTAGTTTGGACTTTACGAAACATGATCAAGTACCCGCCAAGATTGCAACTTGCGAATTTACCGACACCATTAACAAAACTAGAAAAGTTCAAGATACCTGGATTTGATGGAAATCTTTGGGTTAAACGAGATGAGCTTACAGGGACCGAAGTTTCTGGAAATAAGATACGGAAATTAGAATTTTGTATTGCGCATGCTTTGGAAGAAGGATGCAATACCTTAATTACTTGCGGAGGTGTTCAGTCTAACCATTGCCGTGCCACCGCAATTCTTGGTGCTCAGCTGGGCCTAAAAGTACACTTAATATTACGTGGTGTAAGGCCTGAGTTGCCCGAAGGTAATTTACTTCTAGATTATTTAGCGGGGGCGGAAATTTCATTTTTGCCACAAGATGAATGGGATGGCCATGAGTCGTTTGCACAAAACCTACAAGAACAATACTTAGCTTCTGGAGATAAGGCCCACTTTATACCAATTGGTGCTTCGGACGAAATTGGTCTTTGGGGCTATATTGCGGCCTATGAAGAACTAGCTGAAGATTTCAAAAGGCACTCTCTAGACCCCGACTACATAATTACTGCAACCGGCTCTGGTGGTACTCAGGGTGGATTAATTGTTGGATCGCATCTTTTAGGGTCTCGAGCCAAAATTATTGCGTTTAATGTTTGCGACAGCGCTTCTTATTTTAAAAATAAAATCAAGGAAGATGTGTCATTGTGGAAGCAGCGATATAAAGTTGAAATTGAGGAGACTGAGCTAAATATAACAACATTGGAGGGTTATATGGGCCCAGCTTATGGAGAAGCAGATAATTCGGTTTTCGAAGCGATCGCTAGTCTTGCTAGAACAGAGGGTCTATTTCTCGACCCTGTTTACACCGGCAAGGCATTCCATGGCATGGTTAGTGAGCTCCAATTAGGCCAAGAAGGAAAACTTCCAGGAGCGAATGATGTGGTGTTTGTGCATACAGGAGGACTTTTTGGTATCTTCCCGCAGCAGAGGAATTTCCAATTCAGTTAAGATTTGAACGTTATTTAGCACTAATGGTATTTATCATGAAGATTAATTTTCAGAAAGTAGTATTATTTTCAATAGCTTATCTATTTACAGTTGTCATTAATTTAACAACATTTGCTCAGCCCGATGGGGCCTCTGGATCTTCCGGTGAGCCAGATGGCTACTCAGGTGCGACTGGTTATGTTGAGGAGCCGATTGTTACTGATATATTTGATACTAACTATGAATCTGAATTGTTGACTGGTACTTATCAACTCGTCACCGATAGTCTCCGTTCAGGAGAGGGTTATTTTTCAGCTGATGGTGAGCGGTTTATTTTTCAGAGTGAAGTGCCTGGTGGAAACCCTTTTTACCAGATTTTCCTGCGTGATCTAGAAACGGGCGCGACCGACCTTGTATCACCAGGAATAGGGTTAACTACCTGTGCTTGGATTCATCCGACCCTTGATCGTATTATGTTCTCTTCCACGCATGAAGATCCGGAGGCATTGGTTAAGCAAACGGAAGAAATTCGCATTCGCGAAAGTGGTGTTGATCGGCCTTATGATTGGGATTACGACAGTCACTATGAGATTTATCAAGCAAACACTGATGGCACAAATATAATTAATTTGACTAATAGTACCGGTTACGATGCAGAAGGGTCTTATTCAACAGACGGTTCTAAAATACTTTTTGCCTCTAATCGTAATGCTTACAGCAGAGTTCTTAGTCAGGCAGAACAAGTATTGTTTGAGGATGATAGCTCCTACTTTATGGATCTATACATCATGAACGCCGATGGCAGTGATGTTCAGCAATTAACCCATTCCCCTGGGTATGATGGCGGCCCTTTCTTTAGCCCGGATAATACGCAGGTGGTTTGGCGGCGTTTCAATCCAGATGGAAATAGTGCCGAGATTTGGACGATGGAAGTTGATGGAAGCAATCAACGACAACTTACCGCTGAATATATGGTGGCTTGGGGCCCTTATTTTCACCCAAGTGGAGACTATATTGTTTACTCAAGTAACGTCTTGGGTCATGCTAATTTTGAGCTCTTCATGATAGATCCTCTGGGGGCAAAGCCGCCGATTAGAGTAACGAACACAGAAGGTACTGATATTCTTCCTGTATTTTCGCCTGATGGAAATAGTCTTTCATGGAGCACTACTAGAACGCCTGATGGCACTTCACAAATTCATATCGGCCAATGGGATCATCAAAGAGCGCTGGAATTGCTCGGCTTAGATTAAATGGTGCCAATCAAAATGAAACGAAGTTTTTTACTGACAATTCTGTATTTCTGTTCGCTAGCATCTGTTAATGCGCAATCCCCGGATAGCATTCAGGATAGTTTAGGAAAAGAAAAGCTTATTAATCATAGCCTAAAGATTTTCCTAGATCCGATGGCGCGAACGATCTCTGTCGAAGACATCATTAGTATCCCTGAGCAACTGCGCGGAAATTCACTTACATTTGAACTAAACAGTAATCTTACAATTACAGAGTCGACCGGTGATCTAGAACAGCTTCTTAATATTGCGTCTGAGCCAAGCAATGGTCTTAATGGGGGGGGCGTTTCGGCTCTAGAGGTTAACGAATATTCCATCCCTCTTTCTCTGACAAATAATGAGTCGTTCCGTTTAGTTTATAGTGGATCGATTTATGACGTGGTGGAACAAAACAGCGAAGAATATTCGCAGAGTTTTTCCGAGACATCAGGAATTATAGGTGAGCAGGGCGTTTATCTAAATTATGGAAGTGCTTGGTTTCCGCTGTTCGGCGATGCGTTGGTTACGTTTGATATGGAGGTGCAGTTTGCTAACGATGCTTCAACTTGGAAAGCTGTTAGCCAAGGGGACCGAAATGGGGAGAGTTCGTGGGTAAATCGAGCTCCGATGGAAGAGATTTATCTGGTTGCAGCTGATTTCACAGAGTATTCCGTACAATCAGATGACGTAGAAGTCATGGCCTATCTTCGGACGCCGGATTCTAATCTTGCAACCAAATATATGGATGCAACAGAAAGATATTTACAACTTTATGAGCCAATGTTGGGGGAGTATCCATACAGCAAGTTTGCTTTGATAGAAAACTTCTGGGAAACGGGGTATGGGATGCCTTCATTTACTCTGCTGGGCGAACAGATAATTCGTTTCCCTTTTATTTTGGAATCTTCATATCCGCATGAAATTCTACACAATTGGTGGGGCAATGGGGTGTATCCCGATTATGGTTCGGGAAATTGGAGCGAAGGCCTAACTGCTTATTTGGCAGACCATTTATTTAGAGAAATAAATGGTGTTGGTCATGAATACCGTAAAGATATGCTCGCTCGTTATAAAAATTATGTCACCGAAGGCTCTGATTTTGCTCTGTCCAACTTTACGTCTAGAAATTCTGCGGCTACACAAGCGGTTGGTTATGGCAAAACACTTATGCTTTGGCATATGTTGAGACTTGAACTAGGCGATAAGCTATTTCTTGAAGGATTGCGCAGCTTTTATTCTGAATATAAATACCAAAGGGCTTCTTTTGACGACATTGAAAAGCTTTTCACATCGCTAAGCGGTGTAGATTTATCTGTATTTTTTGAGCAATGGGTCCGGAGAGTGGGTGCGCCAGAGTTGTCTCTCTCGGTTGAGGAAGCAACGGGGAATAGAGCACGAATAATTTTTGCCCAAACGCAATTTGATGATCCTTACTTATTAAAAGTACCAGTTGCCCTTTATTATGAAGGAGAGGAAGAGCCCCAGATATTTGATATTGCGCTTTCACAAAAATTAGAAGGCTTCTTTGCGGAAGACTACGGAAAATTACAAGGAGTATTGGTAGATCCTTATTTCGATATTTTTAGACAGCTAGATCGTGAAGAAACGCCCCCAACAATTAGTGAACTTTTTGGTGCCAGTCAAATTACATTCGTTCTACCCTCTTCTGATCGTCAGCATTGGGTGAGAATGGCGGAACAATTTGGTCGAGGATCAGATTTTGAAATTGTTTACGCTGATACGATAGAAGCATTGCCTGACGATCGCTCAGTTTGGATCCTAGGAAGAGAGAATCCATTTGCCGATGTTATTAATTCAACTACTGCGCTATATGGTGTATCGAGTTCAGATATTGGTATTCAATTATCCATAGGCGAAGTTGAATATGAAAATCGTAGTACTGTTATTATTGGTAGGCATCCTGCTGATCCTGGGCTTGCTGTTGGATGGATTCACGTCGATGACATGATAGCGATGCCTGGCATGATAGATAAGCTTCCGCACTATGGTAAATATTCTTATTTGAGCTTTATAGGTAGCGAGCCTACTAATGACGTTAAAGGAGTCTGGTCTAGTCCTAACTCACCAATGCAATGGAGAAAGCCAGATTTAGTTGCGGAGATTAATTGGGAAAACATTCCGCCGGTAGAGCCTTTGGCTGTTCTACCGCCACGATATCTTCCAGAACAATTATTAAGACATTCGACTCAATTAACTAGTATGTCGATGGAAGGCCGTGGTATTGGGACAAAAGGCATCGATCGCGCCGCACAGTACATAGCCGAACAATTTCAAAAAGCTGGCCTTAAGCCTATAGAAGGAAGTTATTTGCAGCAATGGAGTGAAAAGATTCCTGGCTCGAAAGACTTGGAGCTCACTAATATTGTTGGTCTTATTCCAGGGATAAATCCGGCAGTAAAAACTAAGCCAATTATTATCGGTGCACACTACGATCATCTCGGAATTGATGACGAAGGTATTCTTTACCCAGGGGCGGACGATAATGCATCCGGTATAAGTGTGCTCATTGAAGCGGCTACTAAGTTATCTAGAGCATTTACTCCCCAACGGTCGATTTTATTCGTAGCTTTTAGCGGTGAAGAAATTGGTCTATTAGGTTCGCAGTATTTTATCGAGAATCCGCCTTCGGGATTCGTTACGGAAGATTTTTTAGCGATGATTAACCTAGATGCGGTGGGTAGGCTAGAGGGGAAAACCCTACAGGTGTTTGGAACAGAGTCAGCCTACGAGTGGCCTTTTATGGCGCAAGGTATTGGTTTTACTATTGGTGTGCAGTCAGAATTTCCAGCTGAAACCATAGCCAGCAGTGATCACGTAAGTTTCTTGAATGCGGGTGTTCCAGCAATTCATTTATTCAGCGGTACGCACCTCGATTACCATCAATCTACAGATGTCGCGAGCACATTGGATACTGTGGGCATGTCTGATATCGCTTTATGGCTGGAAGAGGCAATTGTTTACCTTGGCGATAGAACGGACCCACTGCGTGTTAACCTAACAAATGCTCCTCAACTAGAGGTGCAAAGACAACCTAGTGAACGTTCGGCCAGTTTAGGAACGGTTCCTGATTTTGCCTATTCCGGAGAAGGGGTTCGAATATCCGGAGTGACTCCGGAGAGTGCTGCTGCCGAAGCAGGATTACAAGCTGGAGACATTTTACTGAGTTACAATGGAGAAGAAATTTCGGACATGCGATCTTACTCGAATTTTCTTCGACAATCGGCCCCAGGAGACAAGGTCGAAATTAATGTAAACCGTGAAGGTCTCGACCTCTTAGTTGAGGCTACCCTAAAAGCGCGATAATTAGTTTAGCGCGCTTAATAGTATTGCTGCCGATATAAAAAGCGCTGACAAATATATGAACCGGCGACTTAGAATTTTCCTAGAATTCGCCCAGTTGTATCTTTTTTCGTCTTCAACAAACAAAACACTTTGTGATTTTCTATTTAGTTTCATATTTGGGCGCCATAAATTATCGATATTTATTACAACCGATAATTCAGTTATTAAGGTGCCAGGAAAATGACAAAAGAGAGAAGATTTCAGGCCAATTATGGCAGGTAGTAAGCAATTTATTTGTGTTTCGTGAAAGTGTTTTACTTTTTGGTAATTGCAATTATTTGTTTCTAGTCGAGAAATACAGTGTCGATTCGGCTATATTCCTGCTCCCTATAAATTTATCCGTTGAGGATTATTGTGATAGCGATCGAAGGTAGTTTATTCCAGAAGAAAATTTTGCTCGCTGGGCTCATTGCTTGCTATAGCTTGAAAGTAACTGCGCAGTTGCCATTGTCCAGAATTACTCAGCTTGAAGAAGACAGTATAAGCATTTCTCTCGACGGCTTTGTTGATGAGGCTGTTTGGCAAAGTCTTCCTGCTATTGACGGCATGAAAATTACTGAACCAGATACGTTGGAAGATTCACCCTACAAGACTGACATTCGTTTCTTTTCGACGGAACAAGGCCTCTATTTTGGTATAGTAAATCATCAACCCGCAGAATCTCTTGTTGAGAGGATTACAGTGCGAGATGCTCCTCCTTACGAGCCCGTCAATGATGGAATAGGAGTGGCGATTGACGCCTCTGGAGATGGGCGCTATGGCTACGCACTTCGTGTTGGCCTGGGGGATAGTATGACCGATACGTCAATGCTTCCAGAGCGGCAGATGAATTTCCAATGGGATGGCGCCTGGGATGCTCGTACGCAAGTTGTAGAGGAAGGTTGGAGTGCAGAGTTTTTTGTTCCTTGGTCGATGATGCCTTTGCCGCAAGTTGAAAATGAGCGGAGGATAGGCTTAGCCTTCTTTAGAGAATTAATGCAAAGGGGAGAACGTTTGGGCTCACCGCCATTGCCTATGACACGGAATATCTTCCTAAGTGGTTTCCAAAAATATGAATTAGATGACATAGAGCCGCGTCGGCAGCTGACGATTTACCCTTTTGTTTCAACAGATTTTAATGGAATTGCCCATGACGTTGAGAGCAAAATTGGTACCGATATATACTGGCGTCCTACTACGAACACATTGTTATCTGGCACGTTGAATCCAGATTTTGGAACGGTAGAGTCCGATGATGTCGTAGTCAACCTAACGGCCTTTGAGACCTTTTTTCCAGAAAAGCGAACATTTTTCCTTGAGGGGCAAGATATCTTCAATACTAGCCCGCGATCGAGTGTGCAGAATTTCAGCGGGCCTAGTGGTCCTATTACTATGTTAAATACAAGGCGCATTGGAGGTGCCGCGAGATATCAGATTCCCAATGGAATGGCGGTTACGCCTACAGATTTGAGTCAACCGACAGACTTGCTGGGAGCGGTCAAATTTACAGGTCAGAATGGTAATTTAAGATATGGTGCTTTGGTCGCTTCAGAAGATGATTCTGAGATACGAGGTATTCTTTCAGATGGCAGTCGCGTGGACCTTCAGGCGACCGGACGAGATTTCACAATTGGACGGTTCTTGTATGAGGATACTAGTAGTGGCGCTAGACGATCAATAGGCTGGATGGGTACCGATGTATCCCACCCCGATATTGATTCAACGGTCAACGCCATTGATGCACATTATTTTTCGGCTGATCAGCGCTGGGTTTTAGACGGGCAATTTATGCATAGTGATGTTAATGGTGTAACGGGCTCCGGTTTTTTGGGTGATGTTAACTACACGCCACGTCAGGGAGTCCAGCACATTTTTAAAGCTACTTATATTGATGATGAGTTTGACATGAACGATCTTGGTTTTCTGTCACGTAATTCACAGATGAACTTGGATTACAATCTTGTACTGACTGAATCTGATGTGCCGGGTATTCAATCTAGAACTACCACGCTATCTTCTATTAACCAATATAATATTGATGGAGATCCCGTACAGGTTGGTCAGTCAATCGGAAGGGCTTGGAGTTACAATAGCAATGACAGTTTCGATTTAATGTTCTTGTACCTACCGAAGAGAGTCGATGATAGGCTTGGCAGAGGGACAGGAGATTTTCGGATTCCAGAGCGGTATAACTTGCGTTCTAACTACAGCTCTAATCCAGCTAAGAATATTGCCTGGTCTCTAAATTTGGAGGCTGGCCAAGAAGACTTAGGTTCAAAAATAATCACAAGTGGGGCAAGTATAGTATGGCGTCCAAATGATCGGTTTTCATTTGACCTAGGATTGAGTTATACCGATACAGAGGCACTGCTGGTGCACCAAGGGAACGGGAATTATACGAGTTTCGAGGCTCATCAATGGGCCCCAAAGCTGGAGTCAAATTATTTTATTTCCTCAAAGCAACAATTTCGAATCAGCATGCAATGGAATTCATTAAAGGCATTTGAAGATCGCTTTTGGCAGGTAAATCCCAATCAACTGGAGCATTTGAACCCAGTCGTAAACCCAGACAATGAACCAGACGATTTTGTGATTAGTCGTCTTACTTTTCAAGCGCGTTATCGTTGGGAAATAGCGCCTCTTTCCGATTTATTTATCGTATATACTCGGGGATCAAATCTACCAGGGAATAGTTTCTTCACCTTCCAGGATTTACTTGAACAAGCTTGGAATGATCGGATTGTCGATTCTTTTGCGATTAAACTTCGTTATCGATTTGGTAGTTAATATACCTGGTTAGGTTTTGTTAATTTATTTGTGAGCTCTAAGTAGCCGAATTATAAATATTATATAAACCTTTTTTCCAACGATTTTCTCTTTATATTTGCCAATGAAAAAAACTGTAAAGGTAGAAGAAAAAATAGTAATTGCGCATCGCGGTGCAAGCGGTTATCTGCCAGAACACACGTTAGAGGCGAAATCTATGGCATACGCTATGGGCGCCCATTATATAGAGCAAGACGTAGTAATGACTAAAGATAACGTTCCGATCGTTTTGCACGATATTACGCTTGATCGAACTACGGATGTTGCGGATAAATTTCCATGTAGAGTGAGAGACGATAATAGATATTACGCCATCGATTTTACGCTGGAAGAAATTCGGACTTTATCGGCGACAGAAAGATTTTTTCTTGATGAGAATCAAAAAATCCAAGAGTATAAAAATCGTTTTCCTATAAATACATCTTCATTTAGAATACATACCTTTGAGGAAGAAATACAACTAATCCAAGGGCTGAATAATTCGACAGGTAGCGATGTTGGAATTTACCCTGAAATTAAGCAGCCAATATTTCATCGTAATGAAGGTAAAGATCTTAGTAGCGCTATTGTTAGTACGTTAAAAAACTACGATTATAAAACAAAAAAAAGCAAATTATATTTGCAGACGTTTTGTTTCGAAGAACTAAAGATACTTAAGAATGAAATATTGCCCGATGTCGGAATAGATCTTAATTTAATTCAACTCGTTGACAATGAAAATACTTATCCTTGGATTTTTGAAGAAGAGGGTATGCAGCGCCTAGCTAATTTTGCCGATGGTATTGCTCCAGAAAAAAGTTTGATAGTTACTAATTTATCTACAGTATCAAGTATTAAAATAACGCAACTCGTAAGGCGCGCCCATGCGGCAGGATTGAAGGTTCATCCGTACACTTATCGGTCAGATCCTGGGCAAATGCCGAGCTATGTGAAAAGTTTTGAAGAGCTTTTGGAAAAGCATTACTTGGATGCCGATGTCGACGGTATTTTTACTGATTTTCCAGATAAGGCGACAAGATTTTTACAAACTATATAAGGTTAAAAAAAGATTAAGGCCTGATCTTATTTTTATTGAGTTAGCGTATTAGCAAAACTTGGCTAGCATTTAAGCTAGCATCGATCCAAGGGTTATCTTCACTTATTTTATAGCTTCGCCGTCGGCAACGAATTTGAGCTTGGCCTTCGGGTG
Organism: Gammaproteobacteria bacterium; assembly: GCA_029242705.1. Classification (GTDB taxonomy): domain Bacteria; phylum Pseudomonadota; class Gammaproteobacteria; order Pseudomonadales; family Pseudohongiellaceae; genus UBA9145. The sequence continues at coordinate 14,484 of JAQWTK010000069.1, forward strand.
TAGCGCAGGTCGTCATCGCTATTTCTCGAGATCTAGGAACTGAAACTCTAAAATAACTGCGGCGACACACTTCGTCATAAACACTTATCAAAATATTAGTACCTGTAGTGTTTGCAAATCGCCAATCCACCATGCCGTTGGGTGGTTCTATGCTGGCAGAACAAGCGGCCAACAATAAAAAATGTGGAATTCTAAGAAATAGTTTTATTCTCAATCTATTTTCTTAATATAATTAAACGTTAATAAATTTATCTTATCATGCAAATTTCGTTTACTGAAAATCATTATTATTCAGTCTAATCCTGCTTTTTGTCTAACCCAGCGGGCTGCTTGTTCATGAGTGCCAAACCAAACACCCTCTTTGTTTTTTATATGTTCAATTAATCCTTTAAGAGCAACCATGCGAGAACGATGTCCGATTATGTGTGGATGCATTGTCAAAAGAAACATAGTTCTCTCTTCCCAAGCGGCATCAAACTCATCTATCCAGACTTGCATTATATCGCGCGGATTCATATAGCGATTGCCCAAGGGATTGAAAAGAGGAGCATCATCAAGTATCCACTCAACAGGCAATTCCACTATCCCAGTTGGGTTGCCATTTTTTAGAAGTTCATACGGCCTATCATCGTGCATCAAGGAACTTTCATATAAAAAATCTAACTCTTCAATAATTCCAAGGGTGTTGGGGCTAAAATTCCAGGAAGGTGCCCTAAAACCTAGAGGCCTAACTCCGGTAATTGTCTCAATTGAATTTATTGATTGTCTCAATAATCTTTCTTCGGTTTGCTTATCAAGTGCAGTATTTAGCTCATGAATCCAGCCATGGACACCGACTTCATGTCTTCCTGAATTAAGCACTAAATCCGCTTGTTCGGGTGCAAGCTTTAAACTCCACGCTGGAAAAAAGAACGTGGCAGGAATTTCTTCATCATCCATTAGTTTGACTATACGCGGTAGCGCAACTCGAGAGCCATATTGCCCTTGAGATAAGGGGCCAATATCGATTTCACCTGTGCGAAGCCCGTGGGTAGTTTCGTTATCTACGTCGTAAGACAGCAGTACTGCAACCCTAGCATCATCTGGCCAGTTATTTGGGGTTAGATCGCGACCCGCACGTACTTGATTAACTTGGTCGAGTACATAATTTTCCGGCCAATTCCATGGTTGATTTTGGTCCACAGTTTGGGCGGTAGCTAAGTTTATAAAGGAGTATGCCCAAAATAACACCAATAATTGAATTAGACTTATATAGTATTTGCTCCGAATTCGAGGAACGGTAAGCATATTTAGCACCCTTAATTATTTGCTAAGATCAGGCCAGTATAATACTGTTTAACCTATTAAATCTTGATTAAAAAGATAGTCTAAAATCCGAAATATGAAGTTTTATGTATCTAAGTTAAATATTTTGTGTGCGATTTTGTCTGTTATGTTTACCGGGCAAAATTTTGGACAGTCAGCCAATGTATATCAGGTTCCGTTAACGGAATATGGACACCCTGATTTGCAGGGGTTGTGGACAGACCAATCACGAACACCTATAGAAAGGCCGGCAGCATTGGGCCTAAAGCGCACATATTCTTTACAGGAAATTAAGGAGCTTGAGCAATCGTTGCAGGCTGCTAATGAAAGAGCACAGCAACCACTAGTGGCAAATCGAGGTGCGCCTCCATTAGGAGAAGCGATAACACAACAGCCGGATATCAATTTTAATGGTCTCGTTCTTAGTTATATCCCGGTAGATGGTGAATATCTTACTTCACGGATTGTAGAGCCGGCTAATGGGAGATTGCCCTATATTGACGATGTTCCACAAGATATCTTTGCGCGCAGAATATCGGAAGGTATGGATATATTCGACGGACCAGAGATTCGGCCTTCGAATGAGAGATGCCTTGGTGTTCCCGGCCAGTTACCCCTCCTTGTTCAGCTTCCACTTGATGGGCCTTGGCGAAATATACAGATCGTACAAAACGAAGATTATGTAATGATTTATGGTGAATATCATGTTACGCCTCGGATTGTAAGACTTAATGATCAACATCCGGATAATACCTATCTAAAGTTTTATGGCGATTCTATTGGGTATTGGGAAGGAAACACCCTGGTCGTTCATACTAATTCCTTTAAGCCAGATCAGTCAGATCGCAGATTAAAATCTAGTGATGTGTTGGAGGTGATCGAGCGCTATAGTCCAGTTTCTAATACAGAGATGATCTTAGAATTTCAAATTACGGACAAGAAAATTTACTCGGAACCAATAACATCCCGCTTAACAATACAACGGATGCCACCAGGCCATAAACTTTATGAATCTGGCTGTCATGAAGGTAATTATTCATTGCCTAGTATATTGGCTGGCGCTCGTCGACAGGAAGCTGATGCTCGGTTAGCTGAGCAAAAGTTTTAAAAACCATGAGATCTCCCAAATCACTTTCTATTTAAAAGTATGACAAAAGAACCTTTACCACTTGCTGGCTACACCGTTCTCGATTTGACGATAGCTCGCGCGGGACCCACTGCAGTGCGCTTGCTTACAGATTGGGGGGCAAATGTAATTCGTATCGAAGCTCCTCTTGAGGGCGATATCGCTGGCAATCGTAATGGACCTGACTCACAAAATCTTCATAGGAATAAGAGAAGCCTTTGTTTGAATCTAAAATCGGAGAAAGGATTGGAAATTTTTATAAATTTAGTGAAGCAGGCGGATATCATCGTGGAAAATTTTCGAGTGGACGTAAAGAAAAGATTGGGTATCGACTACGAATCTGTCAAAAAATATAACCCGTCGATTATTTATGGAAGCATCTCCGGTTTTGGGCAGGAAGGGCCTTATGCAGAAAGGCCTGCGGTAGATCAGGTGATACAAGGAATGAGCGGCCTCATGAGTATTACTGGTGAGCCTGGGCGTGGTCCGATGCGCGCAGGCATTGCGGTCAGCGATACTTCAGCTGGCATGTTTCTTGGCCAAGGTATATTGCTAGCATTGTTGAACAGAGAGAAAACAGGTCGGGGAGAATGGGTTCATACCTCTTTATTGGAGTCGATGTTGTGTAAACTCGATTTTCAAGCAGCAAGATTTACTATGAATGGTGAAATTCCTGAGCAAGAAGGTAACAATCATCCCACACTTTCCCCCATGGGCGTTTTTCATACCATAGATGGGATGGTTAATCTTGCTGCAAGTACAGACAAAATGTGGAATACATTTTGTAACGTCACGGACGCGGCCGAATTGGCGAATAATAAAGATTATAAAACTGTGGAAGGTAGATTAAAAAATCGCGAGGATCTATGGAATGAAATCAATGCGATTACATCTGAAATTTCGACTCAGGATTTGGTTGAGAAAATGAATGCGGTAGGAATTCCTTGCGGTCCAATTAATAATATTGGTGAAGCTTTCAATGATGACCAAGTCAAGTTTCTCAAGATGACTAAGAGAGCAATACACTCCCAGATAGGTAGTTGTAATATTATTAGATCACCGATTACTCTATCGAACTTTGAGCACGAAATAGATTTCGATAGGCCTGGTCCAGAACTAGGCGAACATAGTGAGGAAATTCTTCGAGAATTGAATTATAGCGATGAAGCTATAGCCGAGCTTAAAGACAGTGGAGTTGTTAAGAGCAGTTCTCTTAATTTATAAGCTTTGGAAGGGTTAAATATGAAAATTCAATCACCTACACCTAAAATGCTGGCAGAGATCGTAAACGGAATAGGATGGGTAACTTTTAATGCGCCGGAAAAACGCAATGCAATGTCATTGGATATGTGGTTAGGCCTGACAGAAATTCTAAAAAAACTGAACGAAGAAAAATCCCTTAGAGTGGTTATTCTTAAAGGTGCGGGTGATTCTGCATTTGTTTCTGGCGCAGATATTTCAGAATTTGAAAAAAATCGATCAAGCCAAAAAGATCGCGACGTTTACGAAGAAGCGTTCGATGCAGCACAGACTAGCCTTGCAAATTTCCCCAAACCTATTTTAGCTATGATTAATGGATTTTGTATTGGAGGTGGCCTAGCAATTGCTCTTAATACAGATGTTCGTATAGCAACAGATAATTCTGTATTTGGGATACCGGCGGCCAAACTTGGTCTCGGTTATGGTTTCGATGCGATCAAAACTCTGGAGTCAATAGTTGGCCCATCTAACGCCAAGGACATACTGTTTACAGCACGATTTTTGAATACTAAAGAAGCTTTGAGGATAGGATTAGTAAATTTTGTAGTGGCTTCCGCGGAGCTAGAGAAAACAGTAGTTGATTATGCGGAAAGTATCGCGGCAAATGCTCCATTGACTATACAGGCAGTCAAGGCCACTGTTGGAGAGGTAGTCAGGGATCCAGGACAAGATAGTCCGGAGTATATTGAAAAGTTAGTTAATAATTGTTTTCTAAGTGAAGATTATAAGGAAGGAAGAACTGCATTCATGGAGAAACGCAAACCTGAATTTAAAGGGCGCTAAATGACATTGCTAATAGCCATTGCATCTGACCTTAATGTTAACCGAATCTTTATTCTGATTTTTCCTTAATCATGCATTAAGGACTAATTAGTTAACCTACGTTCTTTCAAGCATTACAATTTTATTTATGTTTATTTCTCAAAATACAGTTTGAGTTTTTCCATGCCTTCATTAATATCATCGACATCAATACCTGAATAGGCGAATCGCAAATAGTTGCCAAATTCATTTTCTCTCGATCGTCCAAAATGTTTTCGAGTGCAAAAGGAAACGCTAGTTTCTGTAAGCGCCTCGTCCATGAGTTGGTTTACATCTGTGAAGCCTTTTCGCTCCATTATTGCACTGACATTCGGGAATAAATAGAAGGTGCTTGTCGGAGCAGTAATTGAAATTCCGTTAATAGCGTTTAATCCTTTAACCGCCGCGTTGCGGCGCTTACGTAATTCGGAAAGAATATCTTCGGGTCCTTTAGCATTTCCTTCAATTGCTTCGACCATACTTCGTTGGATAAAGTGTGCAGTACAAGATTCTATATTGGTATTAAATTTACTAATGATATCTATGGCTGGTTTAGGGCCAATCGCCGCACCTAAGCGCCATCCCGTCATCGCGAATCTCTTTGAGCAGGTGTAAAGAATTATAGTTCTTTGTTGCATTCCTGGGAGGCTCACTATTGATTTAGGAGTATCACTGTATTGTATTTCAAAATAAGCTTCGTCGCTTAGCACCGATAAATCGTTTTTTATACAAAGTTCAGCTAGCTCTTCCATTTCCTGAGGTGAAGAAACGGCGCTGTTTGGGTTTTGGAAATTATTGTAGATTAGAGCTCGAGTTTGTGGCGTGATAGCCTTTTTTATGGCCTCTATGTCAAGGTTAAAACCATTATTTGTTTCTATGTATCCATAAGGAATTGCAATACCCCCCTGATACTCGATTTGAGACTCATAGATGGGATAACCAGGGTTAGGATAAAGAACTTCATCACCAGGGTTCATTACAGTAGCGATAAACTTAGCGATCACTGGTTTGCCGCCAGGCTGGATTGAGACGTTGTCTGAATTGTATTGCAGACCTCGTTTAGTACCTACGTCTCTTGCTATAGCGTCACGTAGTTCAGGGATTCCTGGGCCTGGACAATATCCGGTGAATCCATCTCCTATTGCTTTCTGCATAGCCTCTACTATATACGCCGGTGTCGGTAAATTAATATCTCCAAGATGGAAGGGATAAATTTTATTACCTTTTGCGCCCCAAGCCGCCGCTGCCGCTGAAACCGCAAATGCAGTTTCGGTCCCTAGATAATCTAATTGTTTTGCAAGTTTCAAAACTGTTCCTTAATTTTTATTTAGTTAAAAACTGTATCGTAGTCCTATAAAACCAGCTCTAGGAGGGGAAGCGCCTAAAAAGATGGGCATCTCGAGGTCTTCGATGATCGGTATTTCGAGCTCGTTTGGTTCCTCTCCTAATAGGCCAAAAGTTTCGAACTTCTTATTGAAGAGGTTTTGAACAGTGGCGAATATATCTAAGTTTTCGCTGATGGCATAGCGGAGGCGCAAATTCGCTAATGTGTAGCCATCGATTTCGTTCATTTGATTTGACTCATCGCCTCTTAGAAACTGACTACTATTTCGCACGATGTCAAAATCAACATGCAATCCGTCGATGACCTCGTAGTTGCCCAAAAACTTGAATTGATGTTCGGGAATTCCTGGGATTTTGTCTCCGCTTCGAACTTGAATTTCACCCTCCTCATCCGCAAATTCATGGTTAGGGCTTAATGCATTAAAACTGTCTTCAAAGCTAGCGTTGATATTGCTATACGAGAGCATCCAATTGAAGTGTTGAATTTCGCCACTAATCGAACCTTCGAATCCTTTTCGCAGTGTCTTATCGACGTTGGCGAATAGTCCAGTAGACCGACCAGTAGTTTGAAATAATATGTCGTCATGATTCGTCGTATGAAATATACCTAAGGAGT
>JAQWTK010000052.1 GCA_029242705.1 Gammaproteobacteria bacterium
ATCGCATCCTTTGAAGGATATTCATCACCAATGTTACGCCCACCAACACTGAGCCTCCAGTTGTCGTTAACTTGGTAGGTAGCCTCTACGTCGATAAACCATGTCGGATCATACTTCTGAATGTTAGGCCATGGATTCCTATTAGAGTTTTCCCACTCACCGTAGTAGCTAGCTCTCGCTAGTAAACGAAGGTTATTGATGTCGTGAGTGATGGTGTAGATACCCCTCCAGTCTGACAACAAGTTCTCGAAATCGAATTGGTCTTCGACATTGAGATACGCACTGGGATCAGAATCGAACTCAGTCTTGTTGTAGTTAATCGCAGCTGTAAGATTTGTATTTTCAGTGAGTGGATAAGTCGCCACTATGTCCATACCCTTTGTTGTGGTGTCAAATCCATTGGCGAAGTAGAAAACTCCTCCAATAGAGTTAGCACCAGGTACTCCTGCTGCATCCAGTTTCAGGTAATTCTGATATGCGGCACCTGAAGTTGGGTCAGTAGAAACATCCCTAGTTGATACTGCGTTCGTTGTATCTTCTATATCGATTTGATAGAAGTCCACAGTTACGTCTAGATCACCAAAGTTAGCCACGAAACCTAGTGTTAGGTTCTTTGACTTCTCAGGCTCAAGAGGCACAGCACCAAGAGCACCAGCTACCGGTCCGCCGGCAGGGAATAGTCCAGTCGCAACTGGAAAACCATTTGGCAGTCGAGTAGACACGTTGGTGGTTCCTTGCTGTCCTGGAGTTGGCGCACGGAACGCTGTACCGAACGATCCCCTCATAGAGAGCGTGTCACTTAGATCTAGCTGAGCCGCGATCTTAGCAGTAACTTCAGAATCAAAGTCATCGTAATCTTCATACCTAACAGCTCCCTGAACAAAAAGGTCATCAGTAAGGTCGGTACTCAGGTCGCCGTAAACGGCATATGAACTTCTCCCATATATATCCGAGAACTGAGGAGAATAACCAGGGAACCCGTTTGAGCCAACACCCACAACTGTAAACGCTGGATCGCTAGAGTCCGCACAGTTTAGGCTTGAGCCGTTAGCAATAACAGCCGATCCCGCGGCAGTTGGTGAAGTACCGTTACAGAAGCCAAATGGGTCCTTAACAGAGTGTGGGCCCGCCTTGTAAGAGTTAGGCTCACCTTCGACAACTTCATATTGCTCGTCTAAATACGTTGCACCAAACGCAAATAAAAGTGGATTGGCGAAACCGTCGGCATCGAATTCGTTAGTGAAATCTGCCGAAAACTGAGTTTCCTCATTAATCAGATCCCCAGGGCGGAATGACTTCTGTGAAGCGCGTCCCATGGAAGGATTAATTGTGTTTGATAGGGTGTATTGGATTTCGTTTTCGCCATGGCGAGCGCTGAAGTCGTAAGACCAGCCGTTATCCCATTCACCGCGGATTCCTCCAGCGATAGACATATCTTCCTGTTCACCGAAAAATCTTGGTGTAAAGCCACCAGGGTATTTTTCTAATGGGTCGTATATCCCGCCATCTTTTTCTCTAAGTTGTTCAATTGTGCCGTTTCGAGGATAACGATAGAAGAAGCTTCCGTCTCCTTCGCTTTCCATGTAGTTACCAAATGCATACAACTCAGTATCAGCATCTATTTGGTAGCCGGCATTAAAAAACAAGCTGACCGACTCGTGCTCTGGGTTACCCCAGGGCTGAACCACGCCAGGACCATAACCGGTGTTTGCGGCGGCGGTACCTGCCTGGTATGTCGGGTCTGTTGTGAACTTAGTATAGCTCGCGTCTGAATTATAGTTGGGCAGTGTAGGGTCTACACAGAACCAGGAGTTACAATACTGCTGTCCTCGGCTAGTAGCATCCGCTTCGGTAAATTCACCTGAGATGCTTATGAAGCCATCGTCACCTAAAGGCAGTCCAATATTCGCGTTGACGGTTGTGCTCTCACCGTCCCCTTCAGAATACTCGCCCGTGTTGATAGATAAGCTTCCACCCGAGTTATTTTCTTTTAGGATGAAGTTGATAACTCCGGCGATCGCGTCAGAACCGTATTGCGCTGAGGCACCATCTCTCAAGACTTCCATGCTCCCAATTGCGGAAGATGGGATTGTCTGCAAGTCAGCATTTTGTGTGCCGCTGCCGCCAATGGCAACTAGCGATGCTCGGTGGCGACGCTTTGAGTTGACCAATACTAGGGTCTTATCTGTCGGCAGGCCACGAAGCTGTGCAGGTCTGATAAATGTAGCACCATCCGATATTGGCTGTCGCGCCAAGTTGAACGAAGGCACCAATGTCCTTAGGATGTCGTTTGTATCAGTAAAAGATACATCTTCTAGATCCTGAGCAGAGAAGACATCTATTGGCACAGGTGAGTCACTTACCGTTCGCGGTCGCCCACGAGAACCTGTTACAACAATTTCTTCAAGCCCCTCGGCTTCCTGCCCATGCACGGCCGAAATCATTCCGGTCGGCGCGAGCAAACCTAACGCAATCGCGGTAGGCAGTAGTCTTTTTGCTAAATTAGGTCGTTTAATCATTTAGTCCCCCTTGGAACCCTTTTTTACGTTTTGAGCCTAACTAAAGCTCTTCTATAGTCACGAATGAGACGGGTTGTTTATGGACGTGTTTCCCGTAAACAATCTCATAACAACACAACAGCAACAAAATGTTACATATCTAATGCGAAGCATAGTTATTCCTCTGTCAAATGTCTACAGAAGAACCAGGTATATCGGGTATTTAGGTAGTATTTTAAGCCTTAATTTCCACTTTTTTTCGAAATGTTTTAGGAATGATGAGGAAAACACAAAATAGAGGCGGTTTACCTTCGGCTTCCACTACATATTGATTATGTCATCGAATAGTTTTTTTGTGAAAATTGAACAAATTCTGGGTTTTTCGGGGTAAGCTAGGCTAAAACTTTTCTGGGAAATCTAAGTATGACTCACAAGCTGACCTCGGGTGACGCATTTCCAAATCTCAGCCTCAATATTGTGGGTGAGGGGTCGCGCGAATTACCGGCTGACCTAGATAGTCCAATGACTATTGCGCTTTTCTATAGAGGACACTGGTGACCTTATTGCCGCCGGCTTTTAGCAGGTTATGAGGCGCGCCGTGATGCGCTTGCCGAACAAGAGGTAAAAATTATCGCTGGAGTGGTAGATTCCGAGGAAAAGACAGCAGAAGTTGCCGGGGACTTAGGGTTCCCCGTCGCATTCGGCATGACTAAAGCCCAAGGCGAGAGTATGGGCTCCTGGTGGGATGAAAAGCGCGAATGTATTCAGCCTAGTGAATTTCTTCTTTCCAAAAGCGGAAAGGTATTGATTTCTGTCTATAGTAATGGACCCGTAGGAAGAATGGACCCTGAAGAGACCTTAACTTTAATTAAATATCTTAACGAGCAGCGGGCTCACGCAGTTAATTCTTAACCATAGGATAAAACGATGCGAAATGGCCGCCACTTATTGATCGGTTTTATATTGATATTTTCTCTGGGTTCTGCAGCCCAGTCTGCTTATGAACCGCCCAGAACTAGCTCTGGTCATCCTGACCTGCAAGGCATTTTCACTTGGAGGACCTTAACCCCGCTGGAAAGGCCAGATACTGTTGGTGATCGTTCGGTTCTATCAGAACAGGAGGCCGCGGAGTGGGTCTCATTTGAAAACCGCCGTCAGAATAGAGATTTAATCATTGATTCGGTTGGGGGAGCCAGTTATCCACCTGGTGTTATCTCCTATAACGAATTTTGGTATGAGCGAGGCAACAATACTATCGAAGATCGTCGAACTTCTTTAATTACTGACCCTCCAAATGGCCAAATTCCAGCTCTGACAGAGGAGGCGCTGGCGCGCCGACGCGAAGTGGCTGATATGAGGGAGACGAGCCTTGGCCCCGAGGCAAGACCTTACGCTGAGCGTTGTATTGTTACTCGAACTTCTGGCCCCCCGATGCAACCTGGTTCTTACAATTTAAACGTCCAATTTGTTCAAACGGAAGATTATTTCATGATAATGAATGAAATGATTCACAACGTGCGCGTTGTTAAGATGGATAAGCCGCATCGTGAGGGCCGGGCTCTTTATTGGGAGGGTGATTCGGTGGGCCGCTGGGATGGAGATACATTGGTTATAGATACCAAAAATTTCTGGAAGGGGACGGCGTTTGGTGATTCGACTCCAAATATGCATCTCATTGAGCGCATTACTCGTATTGGTTCGGATACCTTACGGTATGAGTTTACAATCGAGGATCCGACTACGTGGACTGAACCTTGGACGGCAAGTATGCCCATGCAACGAATGGATCAGCCTATTTACGAGTACGCATGTCATGAAGGAAACTATGGTTTTGATGGAATAATGGCAGGAATACGCCGACTTCAATTAGAAGCAGAACAGTCTTATTAGTGAGCCGCTAAGCAAATGACCGCGACGTGACGCCTTGTTAAATCTTAAAACTAAGGCAGTGTGAAAACGAACAAAGTGTGCCCTACATTTGATACACCAGTATTAGCGCTCAGACCTAGCTGCCCAGCGTGCTGTGCGGCGGCTTGGGTTCCGCTTGGTGCAAATACAGCGATGTATTGCCTGCCGTCAACCCCATAAGAAATGGGCGCCATATCACTCGCGCCATTTAGAATTGTTTGCCAGAGAGTCTCCCCAGTCCATTGATCAATAGCGTGAAAGCGGCGATTGGTGTCGGCCGCAAAAAGTAGGCCACCCCCAGTTGTAAGCATTCCATAAAGTGGAGTTTCTCTTTCCAAACGCCAAAGTGATTGCCCCGTCGCAACATCAATTGCCTCAGGTTGACCTAGATAACCTGCAGGCGTTGGAACAGTGGCTACGTATGAAGTGTTATAACCGGTCTCTATTGAGGGTTCTAATGAATTAAGTTTCATTACGGAGCATGGTCCATTAAAAGCAGGCACATAGTAAGCGTTTGTTAATGGGCTATATGCGCCTTGTGGTATTTGTCGATTTTCACGGCATATAGTCGCTTCATGATCTATGTCTGCGGTCATGATTGCGTCCGGTTCTATTTCATAGGCGCCAGTTATACCATCATAACTAGCAATTATATTCTGGTACGCTGTTGGTCTCGCATAAAGGAATTCGCCGTCCGTTCTGTCATAGGCATAGAAAATAGCATCCTTTGAAAAAGAGCCAATTACTAACTCTCTCATTTCACTTGGATCTGTATTTGGATTAATGCCCAAAGCATTTGGTGGGTTTGGTGCAACCGGCGTATTAACCAGGATGCGGTCGTAGACCGCGTCGTCGTTCCACATGTCAGAATGATGCTGTGCCCACCATACGAGTTCTCCTGTTCTATAGTTTAGGGCGACAGTTGAGCCTTGATATAGGCGATCGGGGTATTCCCCATTTGTTCCTGCTAATTCCGGTTGTTGTGGAGCGCTGGATCCAATACCAAATATAAAAAGCCCATGCTCTTTGTCCACCGCAGGCGTCATCCAAGGAGACATGTTGCGTCTCCGTTCTAGGGGATATAACTGCGGGTCATCACCCCAAGTATTGTGCATGGGATCATCCGGAGTTGGGCTCGTATACCAGCGCCACAATAGAGATCCATCTGCAGTACTGTAAGCGGAAAGGTGGCAAGGATCGGGGGCCGTCCATGCCGTGCAATTGTATGGGACTACGAGTGCGCCGCCAAATGCTACAGGTGCCCCGCTTGGTTGTTGTCCAGACATGTAGTCCTGCATTGCGGCTTCCCACATTAGCCGGCCATTTCGTGGGTCTAGCGCAAAAAGCATTCCGTCAGTGGCATGTGAGATTAGTTTGTCTTCGTATATAAAGACACCACGGCCTCTATGCACGGTGAGCCTAGTTTCATAACCCATTACCGCTGACGCTAAAGGGCGAGAGTATTGCCAGATTAGGTCACCGGTTTTCGCATCGTGCGCAGAGTATTTTTCATTTGGATGACGAATATAAATCACCCCGTCATAGACGGTGGGCTCAACTTGCATGCCGTTCGAGCCTGGAGCTGCCGGCTCAAATTCCCATGACCAGGCTAGACGGAGTTGCTCGACATTATTATGGTTAATCTGCGTTAGTGGACTGTACCCCCAATTTTCGTAACCCCCACGCCACATAAGCCAATCTTCGGGGTCAGGATTGTTGAGCATCTCTTGAGAGACTGATTGGAAGTCGATTCCAGGTGTAGTTTGTGACCAAGCATTTATGCTTATGCACGAGAACAATACTGCAAAGCATATCGCTTTTCTAATCTTGATTAAAAACATAGCTATTCTCGGCATCTTGACATGGCAAAGCACATGTTCAAACATGCTACACAACATGTCAAACAGATCAACAATGTGGCTCAAGCCATTAAGTGAAGACGACAAAAAAAGAATTATTAGGAGGTATCGATGCCTATAAAGTCTGTCCTGCTTTTCGTGATTACCGGCAGTGTATCTGCTATTACTCTGGCTCAATCTTGTGAGAACCTTGATTCGATTTCGTTGCCAAACGTATTTGTCGATGAGACAGAGCTGGTCGGCGCCGGAAGCTTTGTGCCTCCGGGAAGTAACGCAAACAATTTGATGATTTATGAAAACTTACCGGATTTTTGTCGGGTATCATTGTCGTTAACCCCTTCCGCTGACTCTGACATTCACATGGAACTATGGTTACCCGTGGGGACCTGGAATGGCAAATATCTTGCGGTAGGTAATGGAGCTTTTACTGGCAATGTACGTCATTCGTCAATGGCTATGCCTTTGAGTCGGGGCTACGCGACTAGTTCGACGGATACGGGTCACCTTGGTAATACCGCAAGCTTCGCCTTAGGGCATCCAGAAAAGGTATATGATTTTGGTTGGCGCGCTATACATGAGATGGCGGAAACATCAAAAGTTTTGATTAACGCTTTTTATGATGATGCTCTCCATTACTCATATTTCACGGGCTGTTCTGCAGGCGGACGCCAGGCAATGAAAGAAGCTCAACGGTTCCCAGGAGACTTTGATGGCATTGTGGCAGGCGCGCCGGGCCTAGATTGGACTGGACGAGCGGCTGCAGCATTGCGTATCGAGGCACATTTAAAGTCTAACCCTCCAGCACAATTGAAGCAGCCAGAACGAGAGTTACTTTACCGCACCGCGTTAGACTTTTGCGACGCTAATGACGGAGTTCAAGATGGGCTCATCAATAACCCGGCCCAGTGCAGTTTTAACCCGGAGGTCCTTCAGTGCGATGGTGAAAATGCGGGAGCCTGTTTAACAGACGCGCAAGTTGAAACCGCTGAGATGATTTATTCGTCTCCCGTAAATCCGCGTACTGGTAGAGAAATTACCGGTTTATTGCCCGGCAGCGAGATGGGTTGGACCGATCTCGGATGGACAGCGTCAGCCCGAGCAACGGGACTCGATCAATATCGTTATCTGGTATACGAAGACGAGAGCTGGGAGGCAGATCAGTTTCGCTTTGAGTTTGATATCGCTAGAGCAGAGAGAAAAGACGATGATACATTAAATGCGCTAAGCCCTGACCTTTTTGAGTTCGTGGAAGGTGGAGGAAAATTGATTGCCTATCACGGGTGGGTGGATCCGCAGATTTCTCCATCCAATGCCACTCAATATTATGAAAGAGTGACACAGGTTCATCGTGGTCGCGATAACATTCATGATTCTTTCCGGTTATTTATGGTCCCTGGTATGGGTCATTGTGCCGGAGGACCAGGCCCCAACAGCTTCGATACGCTAACAGCGTTGGAAAATTGGGTAGAGAATGATCAAGCGCCGGATAGAATAATCGCGGCACACCGAACCGATGGAGTGGTCGATAGGACTAGACCACTTTGTCCTTACCCAGAAACTTCCGTTTATGATGGCAGCGGCAGTATTGATGAAGCTGAAAATTTTGTTTGTCAAAGTGAGAGCCAGTCAGAGTTATAAGTGCAAAGGTTTTGGCTATATAAAAAAAAGGGGGAACAAAAATGCGAAGACTAATTTCTTTATGTTTGACATCACTATTGATCCATTCGAGCCAATCATTATTTGCAGACGACCCCATAATGACGGAGGCAGAAATAGACCGACTCTGGGAAGACATCTCTAATTGGGGTCGGTGGGGTGCGGATGATCAATTGGGGACACTAAATTTGATTACGGCGGAGACTAGAAAGGCGGCAGCTAATTTAGTTGAAGAGGGCGTTTCGGTGTCTTTGGCTCAGGACCTTCTTGTAGATGCCGCAGTTGATAATGGGAATCCATTTGAACACGATATGCCCACTAGGCCCTCAAGTTCCAATCCCTGGGCCGTCGATAAAATTGGCGTACGTTTTCATGGGCTAGTGCATTCCCATATCGATGCCCTTTGCCATTACCACTACAAAGGCAAATATTATAACGACCGTTCTATTTCTATGGTTACTGATGAAGGTTGCTCCGCTAATTCCGTGATGACTATGGTTGATGGTATTTTTGCCCGTGGTGTTTTGATGGATATCCCGCGATTGAAAGGCCTGGATTGGTTGGAGCCTGGTTACGCAGTTACTCCGGAAGATTTGGAGGCTTGGGAGGAAAAAACGGGAATTACTGTAGGGTCTGGTGATGCAGTCTTGTTGCGGACAGGGCGTTGGGCACGTCGCGAGGCTCTTGGCCCCTGGGCACGGGAAGGTTTTGCAGGATGGCATGTTTCTACTGTTGAGTGGTTAAAAAAGAGGGATGTTGCGATTATTGGCTCGGACGCCGCTTTAGACGTTTCCCCGTCGGGGGTAGAAGGAGTGGGTTCTCCAGTGCACATGCTTGTCCTGGTAGCTCTAGGCATGCCGATTCTAGATGCAATGAACCTTGAAAGTGTTTCAGAAAAAGCCATGGAATTTGAGAAGTATGAGTTTCTATTAACTGCTTCCCCTTTGCGGGTACCACAAGGAACAGGATCTCCATTAAATGCTATTGCAACTTTCTAAGATCAATTATCGAAAGGTGCTACAACAACAACCCGGCTTCCAAAGATTCCAGGTTTTGGTTTAAGATTTTAAGAGGGTTAATCCATTCGGTTTATTAAACGGGCATTGATTACTTGATTATTTTTTGTGTCAGGCGTAGCTTTCTCTTGAAAGTTCTATCCTAAAATTGCTTAAAAAGGAGATTTGAATGAAGATTCAAAACTACCAAAATAAAATGGCATGTAAGGCATTCTTGCTTGGAATTCTAATTCTACCAATAAACTTATTTGCTCAATCTGGCGATATTCCTAGGTTGGAAAATGGTAGGCCTGACATGCAAGGTACCTGGGATTTTCGAACGATAACTCCTTTTCAAAGGCCTGAAGCTTTGGGTGATAAAGAGTATCTCTCTGCGGAAGAATTTGCTGCCTTTGAAGAGGCGGAAAGAGAAAGAAGAGACAGAGATAATTTCACCGATACCACAACAACTGGTGACTATAACCAGTTTTGGTACGATCGAGGAGAGGAGCTGTTAGAAGATAGACGAACGTCGTTAGTTACTGTTCCAATTAATGGACGAATCCCTCCGTTAACCGAAGCCGCACAGCAGCGAAATACTGAGCGCCGCGAGTTGGCTCGCCTTGCTGAAGGGGTCGAAGTCAGGCCTTTGGCTGAAAGGTGCATAATGGGTTTCAACTCTGGACCACCCATGATTCCGAGTGCTTACAATAATAATGTTCAGATTGTGCAGACCGGGGACTATTTTCTCATGCACAATGAAATGATTCACAATATTCGGCCAGTTCGCCTAACCGACAATCAGCACCGCGATGTCCCTCGGAAGTGGGAGGGAGATTCTATCGGTTATTGGGAGGGCGATACGATGATTGTGGAGACAATAAATTTCGCAAGGGATACCGCGTTTGGAAATTCGTCTAGCGACATGCGTTTGACAGAGAAGTTCACGATGCTTGACGAAGATACTTTGACCTACGAATTTACCATTGAAGACCCTTCGACCTGGACCGCCCCCTGGACGGTTATGTTCCCCATGACTAGGGCTAATTTGCCAATATATGAATACGCTTGTCATGAAGGCAACTACAGTATGGCAGGTATTCTTGGTGGTTGGAGAATGCTTGAATCTTTGGGGCAATCGGGTCAACAAGATTAGAGTTAAGATTTAATGCAAAGAGGGTCTAAGTATTCTAGCCTTCTTTACATTAGAAATTTACTTTTTAATTCTTGCGTTAGTTAATTCTGCAATAGCGGATAAAGTAGTCTGAGCCGCATTCAATCCTAATCGAAAATCTTCATCTGTGAATGTCGTCCAAACATCTAGGGGAGTATGCCAAGTCGGATTCCACCCGGCGCCAGTATGAGCGCCACGCTCATTTTCCCGCAAGCTTATCGAGGGCACTTCATTCATGAACGGTGTTGAATCAGTGTTAGTCATATGCGGACCGACAGTTGCTGGATAGTCTGTGTTGTATTTATCTGCCGCTGATTTAAAAACGAATGCTAGCTTCATTGAATCTTCTGCTAACTCAGAGTTGGATTGGAACTCGATATTTATATCAGCTTCTGGTCGCTGATCTCGGCTAACTGATCCGTCTGGGCCTGGCGCGCCATGATCACAAAGCATCATGTCGTGTTGGATCATTCCTAACCAGCGCGGTTCTGGGTATAACCCTGAACCTTGCGGGTTTTCTATGCCTTGCAGGTCTTTGCGTTGCTCGACATAAGAATAGGCGCCGTTAAGCCCGGTTTCTTCGTTGTTCCAAAGTGCAAAACGAATTGAAACTTCGGTCTCTATATCTGGAGAGTTAAATATGCGCGCAAGTTCCATGACTAGAGCAGTTCCAGAGGCATCATCATTTACGGCTTCGTTTACGCCGTGCCCATCCATGTGAGCGCCAAGAATATACATGACATCAGGGCGTGTCGTGCCAATTTTTGTGCAATAAACTTCAGAGCGAGGGCCGTTAGTCGGTTCTTCTCGATTCAGTTCGCGAATACGTTCGTCTGGTTGCGCCATTAAATCACGGTTTACTCCGGTGGTTTCTCGATAGCCGAAAATAGAAGCACCACCCGGACCGCTGCCATTGCGTCCTACCTTGCCTCCTGTTGAAGTAGTAAGATTTATTTCTTCGTTGGATTGATTTCTTCGTCGCGGAGGCCTCGGCTCAGGATCGTAGGTATAGTGCAAGCGCTGAGTATTGATGCAACCCGCAGCTTGAAGCTGCTCTTCAATCCAGTCGACGGCTCTACGATTTCTTTCGGTTCCCTGCCGGCGGTCTCCAAATTGAGCTAAACCTTTAATTACAGACTTGTAACTATCAAGATTGAGGCGGTCTACCATCTCTCGGACTGCGTCTTCGTCTTGTGCATGAGAAAACGATATGTTGCAGAGCACTATGCCTGTTAAAACAGCAGTTTTTGTATTCCAATGACCTTTATTCATAAATGGTTCCAGAACTGAATTTAACCTTGAGTTCAATATAAGTTAGCTTGGCCTTTGAGTCTAGTTGATCAATAATTAGGGCGTCTTAATGTTTGGAAGAAACGTATTAATCAAAAAATAACAAAATTTCGCGGGTGGGAAAATGAAACGCAGAACATTTTTAGCAAACAGTGGAAAAATTGGTATGACATTATCTGCCTCCTCTGTTATCCCGGCTCGCGGTTTCGCTGCAATGATGCCCTCTGAATTAACCAGCCTCTCAGCAATTGATTTGTCTATTGCTATCCAAGAAAAGCACGTTAGTTGCGTTGAGGTTATGCAAGCTTATCTTGATCGTATCCATAGATATAATGATGTTTACAATGCGATTGTTAGCTTACAGCCAGATGACGACTTAATAACTCAGGCATTGGAAGCCGATAATGAATTTGCTAAAGGGAATTATCGGGGATGGATGCATGGTATGCCTCACGCGGTTAAAGACTTAACTGCCGTAAAGGGAATTCGTTACACAAGTGGGTCTTTATTGTATTCGGATAGAATTGCTGAACAGGATAGCGCAATGGTTGCCCGAATTCGAAATGCTGGAGCAATCTTTATTGGTAAAACTAACACACCAGAATTTGGGCTTGGATCTCAATCATATAATCCCATATTTGGAGCGACGGGGTGCGCATATAATCCGGAGTTAACGTCTGGCGGCAGCAGTGGTGGAGCCGGTTGTGGCCTGGCGACCCAAATGCTGCCAGTTGCGGACGGCAGCGACATGATGGGCTCGCTTAGGAACCCAGGGGCTTTTAATAATGTGATCGGATATCGACCCAGCACGAACGTTATGAGTGGCAGAGATGCTACCCAAAGAAGTCTTTCCACCTCTGGACCGATGGGTCGAAATACAGCTGATACGATTAAGTTTTTAAAAACAATTGCTGTAAAAAATGTTGGTGAGAATTTTAACCCACTAGATTTATCAGCGGTGAAGATAGGTTGGCTAGGCAACTTAGACGGGTATTTTGCAATGGAACCCGGCATCCTTGATTTGTGTGAAAATAGCTTAGGTCTTATGAGAGAAGCGGGCGCGAAGGTTGACGAAGTGTTACCTCAATTTAATCCTGAAGATCTATGGTTCTGTTGGACAACACTTAGGCACCTGGGTCGCGCCAATATGAAACGTTTCTATGATGACCCCGTTACGAGAGATAAATTGAAGTCAGATCTTGTTTGGGAGATTGAGCAATCACAAATTCTTACAGAGGGAGACCGGGCTCGCGCTAATGCTATTCGTGGAGAGTGGTATAGAGAGTTGGATCGCCTCTTCCTTGAATATGACTTTTTGGCTATTCCATCTGCACAAGTTTTTCCTTACCCCAAAAGTGTTGCCTGGCCAACAGAAATAGATGGGCGTCCAATGGATACCTATCATCGGTGGATGGAAATCGTGATATTAGGAAGTTTGGGAGGTATACCCGCAATGAATGTGCCGGTCGGTTTTGATGACCTTGGAAGACCGATGGGAGTGCAAATCATGGCTAACTTTGGGCAAGATAAAAAGGTTCTCGAATTCGGGTTGGCCTACGATCAAATCACCGATTTCTTGCAACGGCGACCAGAGATGGTTGAGTAAGTTGGTCAAGCATACTTCGACTAAGTATTTAAAATAAGTATTAATAAAAATAAGTACTTATATTAAGATAGCCGCCACTTTCATTGCCTTGGATTTCTCATGATCAGGACTATTATAAATTCTATTCTCTTAACCACGATACTGCTTTGTAACTCAGTGTTGGTTGCTCAAGACTCAAGGGTTAATACTGATCCCAATTACAATCCTGACCCGACATTGTTTAAGGGCGCCGCCAATAATATTTGGATCGAAGTCTATTTTAAGGCGACTCCTGCGGCGGGCTCCAATAGCGTCCTAACAGAAAATCGTAGGGTAGATCTAAGGCCGGATCGCGACATGACCTTAAACGTGGAGATCTATAATCCAAATGGATCGATTCCATTAATTGTAACTCCAGGTGGGATGGGGGATATCGAGGGTTTTGGCGCGTTTGCTAAAAATCTGGCTGCTGCATCCAGTGACCTAAAGGTCATTATTATGGACCGTCGGAATTTAGGACGATCGGAAGTTTCTTTTGATAATGCAGAGCCATTGTCGGCTGAAGAAGCGGAGGATCTGCACGTACTGTTGCAACGATTAGATATTGATTCCGCAATATTTTATGGTATGTCCTCTGGTTC